>NZ_JBHJRC010000186.1:8497-16465 GCF_042261735.1 Kitasatospora sp. NPDC056327
TATTGTTTTTTTTTTCCGCGCCCGGCGGCTTGTCCCGTGGGTACCGGCGGCGCCCGGGGCCCCGGCGGGCGGCGCGCCGTGCCACCGCCAGGTGCGCAGCACGTAGCACGGCCCCGACCCGGGCTTGTGGTGCAACCCGGACTCTTGGTTGATCGACCGGTCTACCAGTCGACTGTTCCGTCGCGCCGGAGCATCGGCCGGCAGGCCGTTCCGACCCAGTCGCGGTCCTCGTGGTGCGCCATCGCCTGGGTAATGGCGTGGAGCCATGCGGCAAGACTCGGCCAGCCGGTGAAGTGGGCGCAGTCGTCGTGCGGGGCCCGGCCGAGGTGGCCGTGCCACAGGCCGGGGCCACTGTGAATGAAGTGCTCGTCGCCGTCTCCGCCCGCGAACGGTATCCACGACGTTCCCCACCACGGGTCGTCCTGCTGGTCCGGATCGTCGGCGTCCCACATGCTCATCCGCATGTCGCGGATCTTGACGATCCTCTTCGTGGAGTACAGAGGGCCGCACGGGAGGACTCCGACGGACGAGCCGTCGCCGTCGTGACAGAGCAACGACTCCCGCAGATCGGCGGGAAGCACGAGTCCGAGCCGCTCCTCCGCCCTGGTGATGGTTTCGGGCGATGCGGGCGGCCGGAGCTCGGCCAGGCCGGCCGGCGCGTGCTCCGTCAGCCAGGTGTCGATGAAGGTCCAGGACTCGGTCACGGAAGCGATCACCGGACTGATGCCGATGCGTGGGGGCTCGATCATGGGTCGTAGCCTCGCAGAACGCGGTGACACGCCCACCTGCCCGGTGCGGCGAGGCTTGGTGCCGCCTTCGTGGTGGACCGGTCGACGGCAGGGCTCGCCGGTCGCCGGGGGCAGGCCCACGTCGTAACGGTTCGGGGTGAAGCCGTTCCCGACCCCGGGCGGGGGCGGTGCCGTAGCGGGTGGTCCCGGACTTGGTCTCCGCGTCCGGAGCGCCCCAGGTCGGGGTGTCCTCGACGATGAACTCGCCGCCGTTCCTGAGCGGCCGCCCGCCCGCCCGCCCGCCGGCCGGACTGGCCTGGGCGAACTCCGCGCAGCCCGTGGAGCGGCCCCTGTCTGCCGCCGCCCGCGCAGCTGCGGCGCCGCGCGGGGCCGGGCCGGTGGCCGTCACCCTCACCCTCACCCGGACGGCCGCCGGCGGATCGGTACTGTGGCCGGACAACCCGTTGAGAGGCTCCGTCCCCATGGCCAAGAACGCCGCCGAACCACGCACCCCGGCCCGCAGGCCCCTGCTGCAGCTGACCGGCGTCAGCCGCTCGTACGGTGAGCGGGAGGTGCTGCACCCCGCGAGCCTGTCGCTGGCCGCCGGCGAGTGCGTGGCGCTGCTCGGCCACAACGGATCGGGCAAGTCGACCCTGCTCAGGGTCGCGGCCGGCCGTGACGCCCCCAGCAAGGGCACCGTGGTCTTCGACGGCATCCCGATGGACGAGAACGACCCCCGGGTCCGGGCGCGGGTCGCGGTGGTCGGCGACACCGTCGCCTGTTACCCCGACCTGACCGTCCGGGAGCACCTGCTGCTGGTCGCGGTCGCGCACGGGGTCGCCGACGCGCCCGGCTGGGTCGCCCAGGTGCTGGAGGGCCGGATGCTCACGGAACGGGCCGACGCGCTGCCCTCCGCCCTCTCCTCCGGACAGATGCAGGCGCTGCTGCTGGCCTGCGCGCTGGTGCGTCCGCGCGATCTGCTGCTGCTGGACGAGCCCGAGCAGCGACTCGACCCGGACGCCCGCCGGCACCTCGCCGACCTGCTGAAGGCGGAGCTGGCCGACGGCGTCGCCGTGCTGCTGGTCACCCACCACACCGACCTGGCCCTGGACGTGGCCGACCGGGTGGTGGTGCTGGAGGACGGCAGGATCCTCAAGCAGGGCCCCACCCGCAAGGTGCTGGCGGCGGACTTCGCGGCACGCGCCGCCGCGGGCTCGGCGGGCGCCCGGTGAGCGCCGCTCCTCCCCCGAAGGCCGGTCCCGCCCCGGAGACCGATGCCGCCGCCGAGGCCCGGACCGACGATGCCGGAACGGACGACGGCAGGACGGACGACGTTTCGACCGGCGACGGCTGGGCCGGCGACGGCTGGACGGACGACGACGACTGGACCGACGAGACACTCGCCCTCCTCCGCACCCTGCGCGCCCCCCACCGGCGCAACCGCGCCAAGTCGGTCGGCTTCGCGGTCTACTGCGTGATCCTCATCCTGATCATCTGGGGCGGCGTGCCCAGCCTCGGCCTGTTCCTGCAGGCGTCCATGGGCGCCGACTACACCGGCCACGGCGGCGACCTGCTCGCCGCGATGCCCGCCGGGATCACCGCGATCGGGCTCGCCACCTTCCTCCTGCTGGTCCGGGACGGCCTGTGGCGCGGCCCGGTCGTGCCGCCCCGGGCAGCGGCCGACTGGCTGCTGATCCACCCCGTCCGGCCCCGCCCGGTGCTCCGGCCGTGGTTCTGGCTGTCCTGCGCGGTGGCCGCGTTCCCCGGTCTGGTGGCGGCGGTCGGCGGCATGGTCGCGCTCGGCCTCACCGTCCGGACCGGCCTGCCGGCCGCGCTCGGCTGGTGCCTGCTCGGGGGCCTCTCCGTGCCGCTCCTGGCCACCTGCGCCGCCCTGGTGGTGGAACGCAGCGACCGCGCCGCCGGCTGGGTGCGCCGGCTCACCCCGTACCTGACGCTGCTGATCGTCGCGCTGGCGGGGCAGAGCGCGCTCGCCGTCGCCGGCCACCCGGTGCGCTGGCTGGAACTGGTCGAGATGTGGTCGGGCCCGTGGGGGTGGGCCGCGATCGCCGCCCTGGCGCCGACCCCGGCGGCCGTGACGGGCGGCTGGGTCGCCGCCGCACTGCTGCTGGTGTCGACCGGTGCCGCCCTGGTGCTCGCCGACCGGGCCGCCGCGACGGTTCCGCTGGCCCGGCTGCGGGAGCGGGCCAGGACCGCCGCCGGGGTGCTGGCCGCGCTCCGGACGGTCGAGCTGCGCAGCGCGCGGCTCGCGGTGAACAGCGCCAACGGCAGCACCCGGCAGCGCCGGATCCGGCTGCCCGCGCCCCGGCGGCCCTGGATGGTGGTGCCGTGGCGGGACTCCCTCGCCCTGCTCCGCTCCCCTGCGCGGCTGGGCCGCGCGACGGTCCTGGCGGTGCCCGCGCTGCTGTGCGCCGTCCTCGCGCACGGCGCCGCGGGCGCGCTGTCCTGGCTCGCCGCCGCCGTCGCGCTGACCTTCGGCTACCTCGCCGTCGCGCAGTTGCTGGAGCCGGCCCGGATCGAGACGGACGACGTCCGGCGGGCCTCCTGGTCGCCGTATCCCTTCGCCGCCCTGATGCTGCGCCACGCCATCGTTCCGACGGCGGCCGGGGTCCTGCTGGGGCTGGCCTGCACCGCGGCGCTGCTGGCCGCGGGCGCGGGCGCGGCCGCCTGGCTGGCCCCGGCCGCCGCGCCGGCGCTGGTCGCGGCGGGGCTGGTGAACGCCTGTCGCGGGGTGCTGCGCAAGGACCTGATGTTCTCCCCGGCCCAGGGCGCCGGCGGCGGGACGGGCCCGCTGGTGTTCGCCGTCTGGTACGCGGCCGGGCCTGTCGTGGGCGTGGCGGCGCTGACGCCCATGTTCTCCTCGGCCCTGCGCGGCGGGGCGGTCGTGGCGGTCGGCAAGGCCGCCCTGATGGCGGTGGTGGTGGCGGTCCTGCTGCTGCGCTGGGCGTACGCCAGAGCGTCGAAGATGAGCAGGGCCCGCCCCGGGGAGAGCACGCCCTAAGCCGTATATCGGAACCTGGCTCTGGGCCATGAATGATCATGGTCTATGGGGCGTGGAGATCTCACGGACGAGCAGTGGGCGGTACTGGAGTCGTTGTTGCCGACGGGGCCCGGGAGGGGACGGCCACCCGTCTGGTCTCGGCGGCGACTGATCGACGGTATACGGTTCCGGGTTCGGACCGGAGTTCCGTGGCGGGACGTGCCTGTCGAGTACGGGCCGTGGGGTCGGGTCTACGACCTGTTTCGCCGGTGGCAGCGGGACGGTACCTGGCACCGGGTCCTCACCCGGCTCCAGGTATTGGCCGATGCGAGAGGTGCGATCGTGTGGGACCTGAGCGTCGATTCCACCGTGTGCCGGGCCCATCAGCATGCGGCCGGAGCCCGTAAGCATGGCGACCTGCAGAAGGGACTGCCGGGCGGGATCTTCGCAGAGCCCTGTGACCATGGACTGGGGCGCCCGCGCGGCGGGTTCACCACCAAACTGCACTTGGCTGTAGAGCAGGGCCAGAAGCCCATGTCGATCGTGGTCACGGCGGGACAGCGCGGTGACTCGCCTCAGTTCGAACGCGTGCTGGAGAGAGTACGTGTGCCTCGTACGGGACCGGGCCGACCGCGTGTCCGTCCCGATCGCGTACGAGCGGACAAGGCCTACGCCTCGCGCCGAAACCGCGCCCATCTGCGTCGCCGTGGAATCCGCTGCACCATCCCGGACAAGGCTGATCAGGCACGAAACCGGCAGAAGCTCGACTCGCGCGGTGGCCGGCCACCCGCCTTCGACCCGGCTGACTACCGTGAGCGTCATGCGGTCGAGTACGGGATCAACCGGCTCAGGAGGACCCGCGCCGTCGCCACGCGGTACGACAAGCTCGCGGTCCGCTACGAAGCGACCGTACTGATCGCAGCTGTGAACGAGTGGCTTTGACCCCGTGGGTCTGGCCGCGGTGAGGGCGGAGGCCAGTTCGTCGGTGCCGCCGTCAAACCTCAGCACAGCGGCCGGATGCCGGCGGGCGGGTCGGCGTCGACGGCTGAACGGCGGCGGGAGTCCAGCCGTCGACGGTGCGGGGCCGACCGCGCGGGGCGTGTCGGTCAGGCGGTGTTCTTGCTGACGAAGGCGGCGATGGCCTCCTCCATCTGCCGGAGACCGGGGTCTTCGAGGGGGTAGTGACCGGCGCCTTCGAGCAGGACGGTGTCGACGGGGACCTTGGTGATGCGGGACAGAACGGGCAGGCTGAGGTGGTGGGGGGTCCAGCGGTCCTCGGCGGGCTGGGTGAGCAGGACGGGGCAGGCGTCGAAGTCGGGCGGCTCGACGGCGGGGGTGTAGGTGGCGTAGCTGTCGAGGAAGCGGACGCTGACCCAGTTGGCGGCGGAGGTGGGGTCCTTCATCAGGACCTTCATGGCCTCCGGGTTGTTGGCGAGGGCGGACATCTTGGAGGCCAGGCTCATCGGGTACTTGGCGGAGGCGGCCGGGGTCCTGGCGATCAGGCCCATGAGGGGGACGCCGGCGCGGGCAGTGAGCTTGTCGTGGGAGGTCTCGTCGCGGACCTGCTGGTCGCGCTGGTCGAGGAAGGTCATGCCGACGATGCCGCGCAGGGTGCCGCGGGGGGCCTTGGCTGCGACGTGGTAGGTGAGCATGCCGCCGGCGCTGAGCCCGTAGAGAACGATGGGGCGGTCGTCGCGGGACTGCTCGTACGCGAGGAAGTCGACGACGAGGTCGACCCAGTCGTCGTAGGAGGGGGTGGTGCCGGGCTTGACCTTGGTGAGGCCGTAGCCGAGGTTGTCCAGGGCGACCGTCTCGAAGCCGCGCCGGGCGAGCGGTGCGCCGAGGATCAGGGACATCTGGCGGCCGTTGGTGCCGACACCGTGGTGCAGGACGACCTTCGCCTTCGCGTCCGGGTTGCGGTAGCGGTCGAGGTGGACGCGGTTCCCCCGCCACTCCCAGTACTCCTCCTCCGGGGCGGTGGCGTCGGTCAGCCGCAGGCGCTCGGGCAGGAACTGCTGGAGGTCGCGCCACGCCTGCTGGTCGCGGTAGTGGTCGGGGGCGGGGGTGCTGTGCATGAGGGTGCGCCTTTCGGGCGGGGCCGGCCCGTGGGGGTCAACCGGGGGTGGACGTGGTGGAGGCGAGGGCCCCGCGAGTGATCATCCGCACGCCGGTCAGCAGTTCGTCGCGGACGGCGTCGGTGTCGCGCAGGTCCTCCTCCAGGCCGCGGGTGAAGGTGAGCAGCACGGCGGCAGCCTGCCGCGCGCCTTCCCCGGCGGCCTGGGCGAGGGTTGATGTGAGGAGCGCGGCCAGGTGGTCGGTGTAGGCGGTGACCAGGCCGGGGGCCTGGGCGGTGGCCGCGGACAACAACTCCTGGGCGTGGGCGGGACTGTCCTGCCAGAGTCGGATGGCGACCTCCAGCTTCACCGTGAGGACGGCGAGGACCGTCTCCTCCGCGGTGGCCGCCGCCTCGGCCGCAGCATCCGAAGCGGCGGTGGCCCGCTCCAGCAGGGACCGGACGACCTTGACGATCGCCTCCTCCTTGCTCCCCACGTACTTGTAGACCGTCGGGCGCGACAGCTGCGCCTCCTCGACGATGTCGGAGACCGTGGTGCGGCGGTAGCCGTTGCGGCAGAAGCAGCGGTACGCGGCGTCGAGGACGAGCTGGGAGGTGGGGACCTTCGGCATGCCTACAAAGTTAACATCAGAGCGCAAATGTGTAAAGCTGGAGGCGTCTCCGGACCCCTCCGCACGAAAGGCACCACCGTGGACAAGCGCAGAATCCTCCTGCTCGGAGCGACCGGCTTCACCGGCCGCCGCGTGCTGCGCGAGCTGCTCGCCCGCGGCGAGGAGCCGACCCTGGTCGGCCGCAGCCGCGCGAGGATGCTCGCCCTGACCGAGAACCTCCGGGCCGATCTGGACGTCATCGAGGCCGACGCCACCTCGGAGGCCGACCTCGCCGGCGTCTTCGAGCCCACCGACGTCGTCGTCTCCACCGTAGGACCGTTCGCCCGGCTCGGCCTGCCCGCCGTCACCGCCGCGGCCCGGACCGGGGCCCACTACCTCGACTCCACCGGAGAACCCCCCTTCATCCGGCAGGCGTTCGCCCTGGACGGCATCGCCGCCGCCAGCGGCGCGAGCATCGTTCCGGCCTTCGGCTACGACTACGTCCCCGGCAACCTCGCCGGCGCCCTCGCCCTCACCCGTGCGGGCGAACGGGCGCGCCGCGTCGAGGTCGGCTACTTCCTCACCCGCTCCGGCCACGGCGACGAGACGCGCTACCGCAGCACCCTGCGCGACGCCTTCACCCTCACCACCGGTGGCACCCGCGCCTCACTCGTCGGTTCCGCTGTCGAGGACGCCTTCGCCTACCGCCGCCCCCGCACCGGCGGCCCCGCCCGCCTCGCCACCGAGCACACCGGCGCCCGCCTGCTCACCTTCCGCTACGCGGGCCTCACCCGCACCGCACTGACCGTCGGCGGCTCCGAACACCTCGGCCTGCCCGAAGCCTTCCCCCACCTCGACAGCGTCGACGTGGGCCTGGGCTGGTTCGGCCGCGCCACCCGCCTCGTCCGGACCACCACCCACCTCGCCGCACCCCTGCTGCACACCCCCACGATCCGTGGCGCCGTCACCAAGCTCTCCGAGCGCCTCCCCGGTTCCGCCCGCGAACCCGACCCCGACGGCCGGGCCCTCGTCGTCGCCACCGCCCGCGACGCAGCAGGCCGCCCCCTGGCCACCACCGCCCTCACCGGCCCCGACCCCTACGAGATGACCGCCTCCCTCCTCGCCTGGGGAGCCGGCCACGCTGCCGCCCCTGGCGCCGCCCTCACCCCCGGCGCCCACGGCCCCGTCACGGCCTTCGGACTCCGGACACTCCGCCACGGCGCCACGCAGGCCCGCCTGCACGAAACCGAGCACACGACCATACGAGGCAGGGGACGAAGGACACCAGGATGACGCTCTCGAAACACGACCAAGACGCGTGCCGGGCGCCTCGTCGGTTCCGGCGCCCCGGCGCGCCGCCGACCCGGGCCCGGCCCGAATCCTCCCGGGGCGGGCCCGGGAGGATCCGGGTCCGGCCCGTGGTCATGTCCGGAGGGGCGACCGGGCCCGTACCGTCGGCGCCGGCGTGGGAGCGGCGGGCCGCCCCGCTGTCCGCCGGTCCCGTCGAGGCTGGGGCGGGCGTGGTCGTGCTGTTCGGCCTGCCACCGGTCGGCGACCTCGCGCCGGCGGGTGCCGGCG
>NZ_JBHJRC010000187.1:0-16317 GCF_042261735.1 Kitasatospora sp. NPDC056327
GCACCGGGAGGGGTCCCGGTGCGGCCCGCCGTTCCGCGTGCGGGGGGGGTGACCGCCGGGCGCGGGCGCTCCGGGCGGAGGCGTTCCGTGCGGGGGTGTTCCGTGCGGGGGTGTTCCGTGCGGGGGCGGGTTACGGCTCGCGGTGGACGATCCGCCGGACCAGCTCGGGCACCCACTCGACGTACTCGACCTCGGCGCCGTCGGCGTGCCGGGCGTAGAGGAAGCGGCCGGTCGGGGAGGCGGTCTCGGGCGTGGTCACCACGGCGCCGGCCGCCTCCAGGGCCCGGCTCAGCTCGTCGAGGTCGGAGACCACGACGGTCGCCGAGGCGTGCGCGTACTTGGCCCGCTCGGCGGGCGGGCCGGCGATCACCAGGAAGTCGCCGATGGCGGCGAGTTCGATCTCGTGGAAGCGGAACAGCAGATCGGGCTCGGCCCCGGTGAGGGTGCGCAGCAGCGGGAGCGCGTGGTCCAGGCCGTCGGCCCAGAGCCGGGCGTAGGTCTTGAGGATGGCCATAGGTGCTCCGAGTCGTCCGAGTCGTCCGCGTCGTCCGGGCTTCCTGCGCCGTCCCTTCGGCGTCAACCCGCCGAACGCCGGGTTCCCGGCAGGTCCCGGATCACCGTAAGCGGGTGAACTCCCCGACAGAAGACCGTACTTTGCGGTGCGTCAGTGCCCGTCGGTAACCGACCCGTCACCTCGTTCGGTCGGGCCCGCGGCACGACGGCCGGGCCGGGCCGGGCCGTCCGGTCGGCCGGATGCGGACGGGCGGGCCGGTCGGCGTCCCAGGCGATCAGCATCCGCAGGGCGTCCTCGGACGGACTGCCGGCGTCCGGAGTGTAGGTGACCAGTGCCTGGTCCGGGTCGTCGGCGGAGCGGAGGGTCTCGTAGACCAGCTCCATCCGGCCGGCCAGCGGGTGGTGGAACACCTTGCGGCCGGAGGTCTTGTCGCGCACCGGGTGCTCGGCCCACCAGCGGCGGAACTCCTGGCTGCGGACCGAGAGCTCGCCGATCAGTTCGGCGAGCCGGGGATCGTCGGGGCGCCGCCCGGCCTCCAGGCGGAGGAAGGCGGCGTTCTCCCGCGCGCAGCCGACCCAGTCGTCGTAGAGGGTGCGCGAGGCAGGTTCGAGGAAGGTGATCCGGGCGATGTTGCGCTCGTTCGCGGGGAGCCTGCCGTAGTCGCCGAGGAGCGCGGCGGCGGCGCGGTTCCACGCCAGGACGTCCATCCGCCGGCCCATCACCACGGCCGGCACGTCGGGCATCGCCTCCAGCAGGCGGGCCATCGTCGGACGGACCTTCTGGGGGGCGGCGGCGGCCCGGGCCGCGCGGCCCCGGTCCGGGCGGGTTCGGGCGAGGCGGTGCAGGTGGGCGGCCTCCTCGTGGTCGAGGCGCAGCGCGCGGGCGACCGCGTCGAGCACGGCGTCCGAGGGGTTGCCGACCCGGCCCTGTTCGAGCCGGGTGTAGTAGTCGACGCTGACCCCGGCGAGCTGGGACAGCTCCTCGCGGCGCAGGCCGGCGACCCTTCGGCGCCCGCCGAAGTCCGGCAGGTCGACGTCCTCGGGGCGGAGGCGGGCGCGGCGGGTGCGGAGGAACTCGGCGAGGCTGGTCTCGGTTCCGGTGGGTCCGGCAGGGCCGGTGCTGCCGGTGCGACCCGTGCTTCCGGTGGGTCGGTCGGCACCGGTGGGTCCGGTGGTGCCCGGGCCGCCGCCGCTCGTTCGGCTCGTGCTCATACCGCCATTGTCGCCGGTCGGCGGCCCGCCTGCCTGGTCCTGCCAGGGCCAGGCAGGGCAGGACCGGGCAGGCAGGAGCAGACGGCAGGGCCGGGCAGGAGGGCGGCAGGACCGGGTGGCCTGGGCCGGGCCGACCGGAGGGCCGTCACCAGGTGTTCGCGACCGCCACCACGCCGCCGTCGACCACGATGTCCTGGCCGGTGATGTACGAGGCCCGGGACGAGAGCAGGAACGCCACCGTCTCGGCGACGTCCGCCGCCGCGCCCAGCCGCCCGAGCGGCACCTGGGACAGCACGGCCGCCTGCTGCTCCGCTTCGGTGATCACCTCGTGGAACATCTCGGTGACGATGTAGCCCGGGCTCACCGAGTTGATCCGGATGCCACGCCCGGCGAAGTCGCTGCCCAGCGTGCGGGCCAGGTTGTGCACGGCCGCCTTGGTGGCCGCGTACACCGGGGCGTTGGGGAGCCCGCGGTGCAGCGTCCAGGAGGCGTTGAGGACGACCGACGCGCCGCCGGCGGACTTCTCCAGCAGCGGCAGGGCGTGCTGGACGGTGAAGAAGACGCCCTTGAAGTTGACGTCCACGGTGCGGTCGAAGCTCTCCTCGGTCACCTCGGCCGGGGTTTCGAAGACCCCGACCCCGGCGTTCGCGAACACGCCGTCGAGGCGGCCGTACCGGTCCCCCACCAGCCCGGCCAACCGGGCCAGGTCGGCGGGCCGGGCGGAGTCGGCGCGGACGGCGAAGACCCTTTCGCCGCCGCCGAGTTCGGCCTCGGCGCGGCGCAGTCGCCCGTCGGAGCGACCGGTGATCACCACGTCGGCCCCGGCGGCGAGCAGACGGCGGGCGGTGGCCAGGCCCATGCCGCTGGTGCCCCCGGTGACGAGGACGGTCCGGCCGGCGAACTCGTCGGCGTCGCCGGGGTGCGGGGCAGGGGCCGGGGTGGGGTGCGGGGTGTGCTGGATGTTCTCGGTGGTCATGGGTCCACCTTCACGGCCCGGCCCAGGGGCGGACCAGGCCCGTTCCGACCCTGGGTCCGGCAGAACCACCCTCGGCCCCCTCGCCCCTGCGTCTCCGTGCCCCCGCACCCCCGCCCGCCTCCGGCCGACGGCGGCACGGGGTGCGCACCGGGGCCGCCGGCCGCCCCCTCCGGGGGATCTCCGGGGGCGATCAATCCGCAGGAGGATCCCGTCCGACCGCGTTCGGCGGAGGCTGGGAACCGGGGGGCGAGCGTCAGGGACCTCGGAGGGGAACGAATGACGCACCACAGCAGGGCGGTTCGGCGTGCGGTCGGCGCGGTGGCGGTGGCCGCCGCACTGACGGCGGGGGTGGCGGTGCCAACGGCCGCCGCGACCGGCGGACCAGCGGCGGGCGGACCAGCGGCGGGCGGACCAGCGGCGGGCGGAGCTTCGGCCGGCGACGGTCGCGGCCACGGGAACGAGGACGGGAACGAGAACGAGAACGCGGGCGGGCAGGGTTCCGGCCGGGGACACGCCGCGACCAGGGCCGCCATGGAACAGGCCCTGCGGAACGGAGGGCTTCCGGGAATGGTCGCCACCGTTCGTGAGGGAAAGGGGAGTTGGTCGGCGGCGGTCGGCGAGGCCGACACCACGACGGGACAGCCCCGGTCCGCGCGCGAGCGGTTCCGGATCGGGAGCGTGAGCAAACCCTTCATCGCGACCGTCCTGCTCCAGCTCCAGGCCGAGCGGCGGCTCGACCTCGACGACAGCGTGGAGCGCTGGCTGCCCGGCCTGGTCAGCGACAACGGGAACAACGGCTCGGCGATCAGCCTGCGCCAGTTGCTCAACCACACCAGCGGGGTCCCCGACTACGACGAGGACCCCGGAATCCGTGCGAACCTGTTCACGACGGCATTTCTGACACACCGTTACGACACCTACACACTGGAGCAGTTGGTGCGGATCGCGATCGCCCACCCACCGGTCTTCGCCCCCGGAACGGCGCACCGCTACTCCAACACCAACTACCTGCTGGCCGGGCTGGTCATCGAGAAGGTCACCGGCCGCCCGTACGGCGAGGAGGTCGAACGGCGGATCGTCCGGCCGCTGGGCCTGACCGGGACGAGCCTGCCCGGCACGGCGACCGACCTGCCCCGGCCGCACGCGCGCGGCTACTCCAAGCTGTTCGGCGGCTCGCCGACGCCGCTGGACGTCACCGAGCTCAACCCGTCGATGGCCGGCTCCGCGGGCTCGATCGTCTCCACCACGGCCGACCTCACCCGCTTCCTCTCCGCCCTGATGCGCGGACAGCTGCTCCCCCGGGCCGAGTTGGAGGAGATGACCACGCCCGGACCGCACGGCAGCGGCGGGCTCGGTCTGGGCGTCGGGACGCTCTCGTGCGGCGTCACCGTCTGGGGACACGACGGCGGCATCCACGGATCGTCGACGCTGGCGCTGACCACCCGGGACGGGCGGCACGTGCTGGCGGTCAACGCCAACGCCGACTGGTTCCGCACCAAACTCCCGGTGGCCGAAGCCGAGTTCTGCGGATGACGGCAGGGCCGGCCGCCGCCACCGGGGCGGTGGCCGGCCCGGCCGCGGAGGGCCGGGCCGGTCACGGAGGGCCGGCCGGGGAGGCCGGACCGCGCCGGGCAGGCCGCGCGGCTGCCGGGGAGCCTCACGACTCCCGGCGGGCCCCGGGCGACGGCACCGCCCGGTACACCTGCGGCTCCGCGTAACCGGCCGCGGCGAAGGCTCCGGTCACCGCCTCGGCCACCGCGGCCGCCCGCTCCGTCTCCACCAGCGCGATCACCGAGCCGCCGAAGCCTCCCCCGGTCATCCGCGCGCCGAGCGCACCGGCGGCGACAGCGGTCGCGGCGGCGAGGTCGGTCTCCGGGCAGGACGTCCGGAAGTCGTCGCGCAGCGAGGCGTGTCCCTCCGTCAGGATCGGTCCGAGCGCGGCGGGCCCGCGGCGTTCGAGCTCGGCGACGGCCCGTTCGACCCGGTCGTTCTCGGTCACCACGTGCCGGACCAGCGGAACCAGGTCGGCGGGGAGCCGGCCGAGGGCGCCGGGCAGGCCGTCGACGGAGAGGTCGCGCAGCGCGGGCAGTCCGAGCAGGGCGGCGGCCCGCTCGCAGCCGGCCCGCAGGGCGGCGTAGGCGCCGTCGGCGAGGTCGTGCTGCACCCGGGTGTCGAGGACCAGCAGGGTGAGACCGGCGCCCGCGAGGTCCAGCGGCACGTGGCGGACGGACAGGTCACGAGCGTCCAGGTGGAGGGCGGCCCCGGACCGGCAGACCATGGAGGCCATCTGGTCCATGATCCCGCAGGGCACGCCGACGAACTCGTTCTCGGCCCGCTGCGCGAGCAGGGCCAACTCGGCGGCCCCGAGGCCGAGGCCGTACAGGCCGTCGTAGGCGGTGGCGACGGCGCATTCGAGGGCGGCGGAGGAGGAGAGGCCGGCGCCGCCGGGCACGTCGCTGTCCAGCAGCACGTCGGCGCCGCCCACCTCGTGCCCGGCACTGCGCAGCGCCCACACGACGGCCGCGGGGTACGCCGCCCAGCCGGGTACGCCGCCCGGTTCCAGCGCGGCGACGTCCAGTTCGACGACCTCGCCGGGCACCCTGGTCGAGGCGAGCCGCAGCACGCCGTCGGTACGGCGGCGGGCGTGGGCGCGGACGGCCTGCGGGATCGCGATCGGGAGCACGAACCCGTCGTTGTAGTCGGTGTGTTCGCCGATCAGGTTGACCCTGCCGGGGGCGGCCCAGACGCCCTCGGGGGCGTGCCCGTAGAGCTCCTCGAAGACGGCGGCAGCGGCCGTGCCGACGGCCGTCGCGCGGGTCGCGTCGGTGTGCCCCGTGCCGGCGTCCGTGGTGCCGGCGTTCGTCGTGCCGGCGCTCGTCGTGTCGGTCATCGCTGCGGTCCTCCGTCGGTGGCGCGGGCGTCGGTGGCGCGGGTGGCGCCGGTGGCACGGGCGTCGGTGGCGCGGGCCGTGGGTGCGGCCTCGCGCAGGCGCCGGGCGGCGTCCTCCGGGGCGACGTCGTTCATGAACGCCTCCATGCCGGACTCGGTACCGGCCAGGTACTTGAGCTTGTCGGCGGTCCGCCGGACGGTGAACAGCTCCAGGTGGAGGGCGAATTCGGCCTGCTGCCCGGTCGGTGCCTGGTGCCAGGCGGAGATGTAGGGCGCGGTGACGCGGCGGCCGGGGTCGGCGGGGTCGGTGAAGAGGTTGTCGAAGCGGCGCAGCAGATCGAGGTAGAGCCGGGCGAACTCGGCGCGCTCCGGTTCGGTGAGACGGGTGAGGTCGGGGACGCGGCGGTGCGGGTAGAGGTGGACCTCGTAGGGCCAGCGGGCGGCGTAGGGGACGAAGGCGGTCCAGTGCTCGCCCGTGAGCACGGTGCGGGTGCCGTCGGCGCGTTCGGCCGCGAGCAGGTCGTCGAAGAGGTTGCGCCCGGTGGCGGCGCGGTGGCGGGCGGCGCGGTCGACCATCCGGGCGGTGCGCGGCGTGGTGAACGGCAGCGCGTAGATCTGCCCGTGCGGGTGGGCGAGGGTGACGCCGATCTCCGCGCCGCGGTTCTCGAAGCAGTAGACCTGCTCGACGTCCGGCCGGGCGGAGAGTTCGGCGGTGCGGTCGGTCCAGGCGTCGAGCACCAGACGGGCGCCGTCCTCGTCCAGGTCGGCGAAGGAGGCGTCGTGGTCGGAGGTGAAGCAGACCACCTCGCACCGGCCGGTGCCGGGCCTGCGGCCGTACAGCGCGCCGTCGGCGGCGGGAGCCACGGGGTGGGTGCCGGGCTCGCCCGCGAGGGAGGGGAAGCGGTTCTCGAAGACGGCGACCCGGTAGTCGGCGGCCGGGATCTCGCTGAGCCGGCCGTCGCGGCTGGGGCAGAGCGGGCACTCGTCGGCCGGCGGATGGTAGGTGCGTGCCTGCCGGTGGGCGGCGATGGTCACCCACGCGCCGGTCAGCGGGTCCAGCCGTACCTCGGAGGAGGGCACGGCGGGTTCCAGCGGCCGCCGGTCGGCGACCGTGCGGCCGGCGGGCGGCGTACCCCGGTCGTAGTAGATCAGCTCGCGGCCGTCGGCCAGTTCCGTGACGGTCCTGGTCGTCGTGCCGGCCTGTCCGGGTCCGGTCGGCTCGGTCACCGTTGCGGCCATGACGTGCTCCCTCTCGTGGGGCTTCCCTTCAACCACATGACCAAACAATATCGAACAAGAATCAACATGTGTGCACCTGGGCGGGCTCAATCGCCTGCCGGGTGCCAGGGCGCACCGGGCCTGGTCCGCCTCGCGTCCGCCGCCAGCCGCAGGGCGTACACCTCACGGCCGCCGTAGCCGTGCTCCTCCGGCTCCGGCACCGACGCCGGCACCGACGCCGCCGCCACCACCGGCCCGAGGTACTCGTGGCGGGTGAGGTGGCACCAGGCGGGCAGATCGAGCGGCGCCGCCGGGTCGGTGCTCACGACGTGCACCGTCGTCCCGGCGGGCAGGTCCGCGATGCGCCTGCGCAGGTGGAGGAGCAGGGTGACGCAGAGCATCCCGGTCCCGTCCACGACGACCGGCCCGCCCGTGGCGGGCCCGGTCGCCCCGCCCCCGACCGGCCCGCCCCCGACCGGCCCGCCCGCGGCGGCGCTCACGCGGCGCCCGCCTCGACCGGCAGGGCCGCCAGCCGCCACTCCAGCATGCCGTCCACGAGCCGCCTGGCCCGGCGGCCCCGCGCGACCAGCAGCCGGACGGCGTCATGGGCCAGGACGCAGTTGACCCCCCGGCAGTACGCGACGACCTCGGCCCCCGCGGGCAGCTCGGCGAGCCGGGCCTCCAGCTCGCCGAGCGGGACGGACAGGGCTCCGGGAATGTGTCCGGCGGCGTACTCCTCGGCGGGGCGCACGTCCACGACGGTCGCGGTGCCGGCCCGCACCCGCGCGAGCAGCTCCTCCCGTGTGAGGTGGTCGGTGTCGTCCGGCCCCAGATAGGCGGCGCGGGCCCGGCCGGTCGCGTCGAGGTGGGCCAGCGCGACCTGCTGGAGCCGGCCGTAGAGGGCGGCGACATCCTCCCCGGCGAGGCGGTAGTGGATCCGCACCCCCTCCCGGCGGGTGACCACCAGCCCGGCCCGCCGGAGGGTCTGCAGATGGGCGGAGGCCGTGGTCAGCCCGAGCCCGGCCGCCCTGGCGAGGGCCTCGACGCTGCGCTCGCCCTGGGCGAGGAGGTCGAGCAGTTCCAGGCGCTTGCCGTTGGACAGCGCCTTTCCGGTGGTGGCCAGCGCCTCGAACAGCGCGGCCCTGCGACCGGGATCTCCCATGGAATCCTCCATTGATCCATGGATCAGTGTAGGAATCGGCGGGTGGATCCGTCACCCGGGCCCGCCCGTCCGGAGGACCGCCCGTGACCGCCACCCCGTCCGCGCCCCGGCCCGGAGTCCGGCTCGGCTGCGCGCCGACCTCGCCCGGTTCGGGCTGCTCGTCGCCGTGAACGCCCTGGTCGGCGGTATCCTCGGCCAGGAACGCACCGTGCTGCCGCTGCTCGCCGACCGCACCTTCCGCCCCTCCGCACCCACGGCGGCGATGACGTGCATCGTGGCGTTCGGCGCGACCAAGGCCGTCACCGACGTCTTCGCCGGCACCCTCTCCGACCGCCTCGACCGGAAGCCGGTGCTGGTCGCCGGCCGGCCGGTCGCCCCGCCGGTGCCCGCACGACCGGCCCCGCACCGGACCCGCGGGCGTCCGGGCAGGCCCGCCCCCCGACCCCCGCAACGGTGACCCTCGCGCGGAGCCGGGCGGTGCCGGTGGCGGGCCAGGGGGCGGCCGGAGGGAGCGTGGAGGGGGTGCCGGTGGTCGCGGGCGCGGGGGCGGGTGGCCAGGAGCGGGGTGGCGGCGGGGGCCGGGGTGGCGGCGGGGGCCGGGGTGCGCCAGGCGCGGGTGGCCAGGACGCCTGCGGTCAGGGCGAGGGCGCCGAGGGCCGCCGTCGCGGTGGGGAGCCCGGCGGTCGCGCCGAGCCAGCCGGCCAGCGGGTAGGCGAGCAGCCAGCAGCCGTGCGACAGCGAGAACTGCGCCGCGAAGGCGGCCGGCAGGTCGGCCGGCGGCACCGCGGACCGCAGCAGCCGGCCGCCCGGGGTGAGGATCAGCGAGCCCGCCGCGCCGAGCCCGGCCCACAGGGCGAGCAGCGCCGGCCAGCGCCATCCGCCGCCGTCCGCCTGCCGGCCGGCCGTCGTGACCACGGCCAGGGCGGCGAGCAGTCCGGCGACGGCGAAGGCCGCGGGCAGCATCACCGTCCGGTCGGCGACCCGGTCCAGCACCCGGGGCAGCAGCAGTGCGACCACCATCGACCCGCCGCCGTAGGCGCCGAGGGCGAGCGGCACGTCGCCGGCGGGGCGGCCCAGCTGGTCGCGGACGTAGACGACGGTGTTGACGATCACCATCGCGCCGCCCGCGGCCACCGCGAGGTCCAGGGCGAGCAGCGCCCGCAGGCGCGGCACGGCGAGGAACAGCCGGATCCCGGCGAGGGCGCGAACGGCCCGGGGCGGCGCCTGCCCCTCCGTCGCGCGCCCCTGGACCGCGCGCTGCCGGACCGCCCTCGCCCTGACCGCGTCACCCGCTGCGCCCGTCCCCGTCCTCGCACTCGTCCGGGCCGCCGCACGTACCGCCCGGGCCGCACCCGGCAGGGCCACCGAGACGACCAGCAGCGCCGAGCCGAGGAAGCCGAGCACCGTCCCCCAGAACAGCCACCGGTAGCCGACCAGCGGCAGCAGCCCGGCGGCCAGCACCGGGCTGACCAGGCTCTCGGTGTCGTAGGCGAGCCGGGAGAGGGACAGCGCCCGGGTGTAGTCCCGCTCCTCGGGCAGCACCTCGGGGATCACCGACTGGAACGCCGGGGTGAAGGTCGCCGAGGCCGCCTGGAGGACGAAGATCAGCAGGTAGACCTGCCAGACCGAGCCGACGAACGGCAGCCCGAGCGCCACGGCGGCGCGGGCGAGGTCGGCCGCCACCAGCAGGCGGCGGCGCGGGATCCGGTGCGCGAGCGCGGCCATGACGGGGGCGATCCCGACGTAGGCGACCATCTTGATCGCCAGCGCGGTGCCGAGCACGGAGCCGGCGTCGGCCCCGGCGAGGTCGTAGGCGAGCAGGCCCAGCGCCACGGTGGCCAGTCCGGTCCCGGCGAGGGCGACCACCTGGGCGGCGAACAGGTGCCGGTAGGTGCGGTTGCGGAGCACGGAGAGCATCGGGGACTCCGTTCGGAGGCGTCGTCCCTCCAGAATAGGACAACATGTGCATACGTGTGCACCTAATGGTCATGAAAATGGCCGCCCCCCGGATCGCAGGGGCGGCCGAGGGTGCTCCGGGTGCGCCCGGAACACCCTCTCAGTCGTGCGGCGGCAGACCGCTGATCTGGTAGTCGGCCACGCTCAGCGCCTCCTGGACCAGCCGCCGCAGGTGCCCGTGCCGCAGCGCGTACACCACCCGCCGGCCGTCCTTGCGGGTCGAGACCAGACCGGCCAGCCGCAGCTTCCCGAGGTGCTGGCTGACCGACGGACGCGCCGCGCCGGCGGACTCGGTCAGCGTCGTCACGTCCGCCTCCCCCTCGCTCAGCCGCTGGAGCAGCGCGAGCCGGGTGCGGTCGGCGAGCAGGGCGAGGATGCCGACGGCGACGTCCAGCCGCTCGTCCGCGCCGGACTGCTGCGACGGATGTGCACCTGATACGTGGAGGCTCCCGCTCATGGCCTCATCGTAAGGGGCGTGCGAGCAGCGTTCACCCGCCCCGCGTTGCGCGGTTCACGCCGTCTGCCGCCAACGCGCCCCCACCGTTCACCCCTCCGATCCCCCGCAGCACCGCCTCCCGCCGCCAGAATGAGCCCGCCGGAGCCGACCACGCCGCGAACGCCCGCGCGCCGCCCGGAACACCAGTGCACGCCGTGCGCCCCGCACCACCGGGCACGGGGCAGCACGGGGCCCCGACCCACCGACCCACCGGCACCGGAACCCATCAGCGACCGAACCCGAACCCGCCAGCGGAGGCGACCGTGTCCATGCTCGTCATCAAGGGGACCTACCGGATCCTCGACACCCAACCCGACGGCGACACCGTCCACTTCACCCCGCAGGACCCGGGCTTCTGGCACGACGTCCCGGGCGGGCACCGCGTGAAGCGCAACAGCCGCGGCGGGGGCACCGTGCGGATGGACGCGATCGACGCGCTCGAAACCCACTACCAGGGTGTCGGCCCCGGCACCGTCCACCAGCCGCTCCACCTCGGCGCGCACGCCGCCCGCGACGAACTGGTCGCCTGGCTCGGCTTCACCGGCGTCGTGCGGGACGCCGACGAGAAGGTGACCGCCGCGACCCCGGAGACCGTTCCCGGCTACGTGCTGGCCTCCGGCGCCGACACCTACGGCCGCGCCGTCTGCCTCACCGGGCGCGGCAAGCCGCCGTCCGGCACGCGCGACGGCGACCGGATCACCGTCACCGTGGACCTGCTGCGGCAGACCGCCAACCACCACCTGCTCGCGCGCGGGCTGGTCCACCCGACCTTCTACGGCAACCTTCCCGAGGTGTTGCGGACCGACCTGGCCGCCGTCGCCCGCCGGGCGCGGACCGCGAAGGCGCCCGGCAGCGTCTGGGAGCACGACCTCACCACGGACGGCGTCAAGGTCGACAGCCTCGCCTCGATCACCGAGCAGCAGGTCCTGCTGCCCAAGCTGTTCCGCCGACTCGCCGACTACATCCGGCTGTTCGGCCCGGCGCTGGACGCCTTCCCCGCGTACCTGGCGGGCGAGGGCGAGAGCTTCCACGTGCCCGAGCAGGAGCAGGCGGTGCGCGGCCTGCAGCACCTGGTCGAGGTCACCGGCGACACCGTCCGGATGACCAGGCCGATCGAGGAGGTCGTGCTGGTCGAGAAGTGAGCCGCGGTCCCGCCCCCGCGCGGCACCGGCGCGGGGGCGCGGCCCCTCAGCCCTCCCGCAGGTCCGCGATCCGGCGGATCTTGCCGACCGAGCGCTCCAGACCGTACGGGTCCAGCACCTCGACGTCCACGCTCACCCCGACCCCGTCCTTCACCCCCCGCGCAATGGCCGCGGCGGCATCGTCCCGCTGCTCCGCGCCGGCCTCCGGGCGGGCCTCCACCCGCACCGTCAGGTGGTCCAGCCGGCCCCGGCGGGTCAGCCGGAGCTGGAAGTGCGGCGCGACCGCGGGCACCCGCAGCAGGATCTCCTCGATCTGGGTCGGGAAGACGTTGACCCCGCGCAGGATGATCATGTCGTCGCTGCGCCCGGTCACCCTGGCCATCCGCCGGAACGCCGGGCGGGCGGTGCCCGGCAGCAGCCGGGTGAGGTCGCGGGTGCGGTACCGGATCACCGGCAGCGCCTCCTTGGTGAGCGAGGTGAGGACCAGTTCGCCGTCCTCGCCGTCCGGCCGCGGGTCGTCGGCCAGCGGGTCGACGACCTCGGGGTAGAAGTGGTCCTCCCAGACGTGCAGGCCGTCCTTGGTCTCCACGCACTCCTGGGCGACGCCCGGCCCCATCACCTCGGAGAGCCCGTATATGTCGACGGCGTGGATGCCGGTGCGCCGCTCGATCTCGGCGCGCATCCCCTCCGTCCACGGCTCGGCGCCGAGGATGCCCACCCGCAGCGAGGTGGTGCGCGGGTCGACGCCCTGCCGCTCGAACTCGTCGAGCAGGGTGAGCAGGTAGGACGGGGTGATCATGATGATCTCGGGGCGGAGGTCCCGGATCAGCTGCACCTGGCGGGCCGTCATGCCGCCGGACGCGGGGATCACGGTGCAGCCGGCCCGCTCGGCGCCCGCGTGCGCGCCCAGGCCGCCGGTGAACAGGCCGTAGCCGTAGGCGATGTGCACCGTCCGGCCGGGCCGCCCGCCGGCCGCCCGGATCGAGCGGGCCACCAGGTCGGCCCAGACGTCGAGGTCGTGCGCGGTGTAGCCGACCACGGTCGGCCGGCCGGTGGTGCCGCTGGAGGCGTGGATCCGGCGGACCTCCTCCCGCGGGACGGCGAACATGCCGAACGGGTAGGTGTCGCGCAGGTCGGCCTTGGTGGTGAAGGGGAAGCGGGCGAGGTCGGCGAGGGTGCGGCAGTCACCGGGGGCGACGCCGGCCGCGTCGAACCTCCGGCGGTACAGCTCGACGTTGTCGTAGGCGTGGCGCAGGGTGGCCCGCAGGCGGACGAGCTGGAGGGCGCGCAGTTCCTCGACGTCCATCCGTTCGCCCGCGTCGAGGAGTTCCGCCGGGGGCGCCTCGCCGAGGCGCGCGGGCGCGGCCTCGCCGGGGGCTGCCCCGCCGGGGTACGGCGCCGCCGCCGTCGGCCGACCCGTGGCGTCCGGCCCCGCCGTTCCGTCACCCATCGCGCCTCCCTCACCGGAACCGACCGATCATTCGGTCGTTCGCTCGACGCAGCCATGTAATCCACGGCCGGCGGTGGCTGTCAAGGTCCGGCCCGCCGTTCGCGGCCCGGGTCGGTCCCGGTTGGTCCCGGCCGGTCAGGCCAGGGTCGGTCAGGCCCGGACCGGACCGGACCGGGCCGCGGTGCCGTACCCACTCGGCGGGGTACGAACCTCCACCGTTCGCCGGGGCGGCGCCCCGTCGAAGGACAAGGACCGATCTCTGCCGAACGGCAGATGGCAGCGGACCGCCGATCGGGGAGGCTCGTCGATGTCACCGACCGTCCATCGACCGAGCGGGAGAGCGGAGCGCATGAGCCGACCCGACGACCACCGACCCGACGACCACCGGCCCGAAAGCCGGCGGCCCCGTGCCCACGATCCCTTCTCCCACAGCCCCCTCCCGCAGGACCTCTTGTCGCAGGAGCTCTTGTCGCAGAACCCTCGCACCCGGACCCCGCACGGCCCCGGCGCCGCGCCCCTGCTCGAACTGACCGACGTCAGCAAGGTCTACCGGGGCGGCAAGCGCGCCGTCGACGCGCTCTCGCTCCGCCTCGGCCCCGGATTGCTGGGCCTGCTCGGGCCGAACGGCGCGGGCAAGTCCTCACTGATGCGGATCGTCGCCACCGTCACCCGGCCCACCACCGGCCGGCTCACCTACCGGGGCGCCGACGTGCTCGCCCGGCCGGACCTACTGCGGCGCGAGCTCGGCTTCCTGCCACAGGACTTCGGGGTCCATCCGCACCTCACTGCCCGCGAGTTCCTCGCCTACCTGGCCGCCGCCAAGGGCCTCTCCGCCCGCTCCGCGCGGGCCCGGATCGACGAGCTGCTCGCCCTGGTCAACCTGACCGAGGCGGTGCGGCGTCCGCTCGGCGCCTACTCCGGCGGCATGCTGCGCCGGGTCGGGATCGCCCAGGCGCTGCTCGGCGACCCGCGCGTCATCGTCGTGGACGAACCCACCGCCGGGCTCGACCCCGAGGAACGGGTGCGCTTCCGCAACCTGCTGAGCGTGCTCGCCGAGGACCGGGTGGTGCTGCTGTCCACCCACATCGTCTCGGACATCGAGTCGGTGGCCGGGGACATCGCGGTCGTGGCCGGCGGGCGGCTGCTGCGCCGGGGCAGTCCGGAGGAGCTGCTGCGCGGTCAGACCGGCCGGGTGTGGGAGGTCCTGGCCGACGCGGGCGCGGTGGCCGCCGTGCAGCAGCGGTACGTCGTGAGCCGGATGGTGCGCACCGGCGACGGCCGGGTCCGGCTGCGGCTGCTCGCGGACGAGGCACCGTTCGCCGAGGCCTCGCCGGTCGTGCCCGACCTGGAGGACGCGTACCTGGGGCTGGTGCGGCCCCCGGTCGCGAGCGCCGCCGCGGCGGGCCCGGTCCACCCGGGGGTGCCGCGATGACCACGACCGTCCTCACCACGGCCCGCCCGACGGCGTCCGGCGGCCCGGCCCGGCTGTGGCAGCTCGCCCTCGGCGACTTCCGTGACCGGGTCCGCCGCCCGGCCTACGCGGTGACGCTGCTGGCCGCCGTCGGCCTGGGACTGCTCGCCGTACCGCCCGCCGACGGGCACTGGGCGATCCTCGCGCTGGGCTCCTACCGGGGCGAGTACAACAGCGCCTACGTGGGCACCGCGACGGCCCTGGCCGGCGCGCTCTGGCTGACCCTCGGCGGGTTCTACGTGGTCCGCAAGGGGCTGGGGCGCGACGAGGAGACGGGGGTCGGCCAGATCCTCGCCGCGGCCCCGCTGGGGAACACCGGACTGCTGCTGGCGAAGCTCCTCGGCAACCTGCTGGTCCTCGCCTCGATGCTCGGGGTGCTCTCGCTCACCGCCCCCGCCCTGCAACTGGTCCGGGGCGAGGACCGCGCCCTCGACCCGGTCGCACTGCTGACGCCGTTCGTGGTGCTGACGCTGCCCCTGCTCGTGGCCACGGCGGCCCTGGCGGTGCTGTTCGAGACGGTGCCGCTGCTGCGCGGCGGCCTCGGCAACGTGGTCTGGTTCGCCTTCGCCCCGCTCCTGCTGATCGCCGGGGAGTCGCCCGGTGCACCCTTCGGCGGTCTGGGCCTCGGCCCGGCGGCGGACTCGCTGCGCGACGGACTCGCCGCCCACGGGGCCGACCTCGGCAGCGACGAGTTCAGCCTCGGTCTGACGAGGGTCGACACCCCGCTTGAGGCGTTCCACTGGGACGGCGCGGGCTTCGGGGGCGGGTTCCTCGCCCAGCGGGCGCTGCTGGTGCTGCTCGCCGTGGCGCTCGCCGCGCTGCCGGCGCTCTGGTTCACCCGCTTCGACCCGGCCCGCGCCGGCCTCCGGACCGCCACCCGGGCACCGTCGGGTGCCGGGGACACCCCGCCCACCACCGTCGCACCCGCCGCGGCGTTCCGGACCTCCCTGCCCACCGCGGCCCCACGGCGGTCCGTACCCGGTTCCGGCTTCGGACGGCTGCTGCTCGGGGAGGCCCGGATCCTGTTCGCCGACGCCTCGCGCTGGTGGTGGCTCGCCGCCGCCGGTCTGGTGGTGGCCGGCCTCGCCGTCCCGGCCGACACCGGCGTCGGCGCGGTGCTGCCCGCCGCCTGGGTCTGGCCGGTCCTGCTCTGGTCCCGGCTCGGCAGCCGTTCCGCCGAGTACGGCCTGGAGGTCCTGCTGAGCGCCTGTCCGGCCGGCCGGACCCGGCTGCTCGCCGAATGGGGCTCCGGAGTGCTGCTCACCGCCATGACCGGTGCGGGCGTCCTGGTCCGTCTCGCGGCGGCCGGAGACACCGCCGGGGTGGCCGCCTGGTCGGCGGGCGCGCTGTTCGTCCCCTCCCTGGCCCTCGCCCTCGGCACGCTCTCCCGCACCCACCGCCTCTTCCAGGCCCTCTACCTCCCGCTCTGGTACCTGGCGGTGAACCAGGTCGCGGCGCTCGACTTCATGGGCACCGTGCGCCGGGCCGGCATTCCGGCCGGCCCCTCGCCCCTCCTCGTCACCGCCATCGCGGCGGTGCTCCTGGCCACCGCCGTCCTCACCACCTCCGCCCGCCGCACCTGAACGCACACCGGCGAGGCGGAACACCCCGCCTCTCGGACGCCACCCGCCACCCGTCACCGCACCTGAACGGACAGCCGCAGCGCCCGACACCCTGCCTTACGGACAGCACACGCCGAACCAGCCACCCTGCCGCCCTCCCCTGACCACCGGCCTCCTCAGCCACCTCCACCCGCCGCATCCCGGCGGACGGCGGTGGGTCGCGGCGGGCGGTGGCGGGCGGCGGGTGCTGCCCGGCGGGGACGGGGGTCC
>NZ_JBHJRC010000188.1:0-16200 GCF_042261735.1 Kitasatospora sp. NPDC056327
CCCGGGAGGGGTTCCTCCCGGGCCGGGGCCCGTCCCGCATCCGCCGTGCGGCGGCTCAGCCGAAGTATCCGAGCGCCCCCACCGCACACAGCCCGCCGGCACCCATGAAGACCGGCATCAGCACCTTCAGCTCCACCCAGCTGCCCGCCCGGAACCGCATGCCCTTCGGCGGGCCCAGCGGGTACCAGCGCTTGCGCCCGATCGGGATCGGCCACAGCACCGGACAGCCCGAGACGGTCAGCGCGTCCCCCAGGCAGTGCACCAGGGCGCCGAGGGTGATCGGCAGGCCGATCCAGAGGTACTCCTGCCCCGGCTGGTCGAACAGCCAGAGCGAGCCGTTGCCCGGCTGGTCCAGCACGCCGGTCAGCACCCAGGTGCCGGCCGCCCCGAGCAGCCAGACCAGCACGTCGCTGGAGACCCGGGCCTGGCGCCAGAGCAGCCCCTCGATCGCCAGCACCATGTGCACGAAGAGCACCGCGAGCACGCCCCACCGTCCGCCGTACACGGTGATCGCCGACGCTCCCGCGCCGCACAGCACCGCCCAGACCCAGGTGTGGGTCAGCGTGCGGTGGCCACCGGTCCGGCGCGGGTCGTGCCTGCTGCGGGTCGCCTTGTAGACGGCGTACGAGAGCTTGTCGATCACCCCGCAGAGGATCCGCGAGACCGGGCCGAACGCCCGGGATATGGTCGCCGCCTTGTGGTCGAGGTCCGGCGCCAGGGCGGCGCCCGCGCAGATCAGCGCCCCCACGAGCAGCACCGGCCAGGGCATCGGTTCGCCCATGGCCTCCGCGATCGCTCCCACGCCCAGCCATGCCGCCGCGCCCGACAGTGAATGCGCCGGTCCCATCATCTTCTCGGCTCCCGCCCTCGTCCTGGACCGCCCGTCGCGAGGGCTTCGCGAGGGCCTGACGGGGCGGCAGCATAGTCGCCCATGATCGAAAACGCTGGAACCTCCGGATTCACCCGAATGGCGGCAGGGAATCCACTGGCAGGAGGAAGCCTTCGGACCGGGGCCGTGACGCCCCATCACCCGTGGGAGTGATCCCGTGGCCCGGGCGTGTCGTGGGCGCCCCCGAACGGCACCGCGCTCCCGGCCGGCACCGGGGCGGCGTCCGCCCCGCTCCCGGCCGGCACCGGGACACCGTCCCCCGGCGCACCGCTTCCGCGCGGCCAGGACAGCGTGGTCAGCGCGCGCAGCAGCCACTCCACCGGCCCGTACGGGTGGCGCCGCAGCCAGCGCCGGCAGAACACCGCCTGCACCGCGAACAGCCCGACGGCGATCAGCGCCACCCCGGGCGGCGCGATCCGGCCGACCAGCCCGGCGCCCACCCCGGTGAAGACGAGCACGCAGACCAGCGACTGGGTCAGGTAGTTGGTGAGCGTCATCCGCCCGGGCGGCGCCAGCACCGCGACCAGCCGGCGCCCGTACCGGCCGCGGGTGAGGCGCAGCACGGTGGCCGCGTACGCGGCGGCCAGCAGCGGTGCCGTGATCACGTCCACCCCGAGCGCGAACACCTGGGCGCCTGCACCGGGATGCGCGAGCGCCGACCAGGTGTAGACGCCCGCGCCGAGCAGCCCGAGCGGGAAGCCCCAGGCCTGGAGCCGGCGCAGGGTCCGCCCGTGCCGGTCGAGGTCCGCCAGCGCCCGGTGCCGGCCGGCCGCCAGCCCGAGCAGGAAGGCCGCGAGGGCCGCCGGCGCCTGGAAGAACACCAGCAGGAACACCACGCCCGGCAGCTGCTCCAGGTGCGCCCCGACCACCTGCCCGAACCCGCCCCGCAGGGCCTCGGTGGCCCGCTGGGCGTCGGCCGCCGCGGCGGCCGGGTCGCCGCCGTCGGCGCCGCGCAGGGCCACGGCGAGCAGCAGATAGGCGGCGGAGGTGGTCACGAACAGCACGACGGCGGTGCGCACCGCCGTGCGCGGCCGGATCCGGTGCAGCGCGAGCAGGACCAGGCCGAGCACGGCGTAGGTGGTGAGGATGTCGCCGGGGAAGAGCAGCACGGCGTGGGCCGTGCCGAGCAGGAGGAGTCCGGCCAGCCGGCGCAGGAAGCGCGGGGCGAAGCGGGCTCCGCGCCGTTCGGCGGAGTCGAGCTGCAGGGTGAAGCTGTAGCCGAAGAGGAACGAGAACAGCAGGAAGAACTTGGCCTCGAAGAACAGCGCCACCACGGCCCGCACCGCGGTGTCGAGCGGCGAGCCGAAGCCCGGCTCGTCGACGCCGGTGCCGTGGTAGGCGGAGGCGAGGTAGGTGATGTTGACGGTCAGGATGCCGAACAGCGCGAATCCGCGCAGCGCGTCGACGTCCGCGAGCCGCCGCCCCGGACCGGCGGTGGCCGGTCCGCTCCGGTGCTGCCCCGTGGAACCCATGGAATCCCCTCCAGAAACTATCGCTCTAAAAACGTTCGTGTTGAGCATGAACGTTATATGCTCGATAGCGCAAGCCGACCGAGGGAGGACCCGCCATGGGGATCGAGGACCAGGACGCCGCGAACGGCGCTCCGACGCTGCTGCGCGCCGTACCCGCAGGAGCCGAGCAGCAGGTCGCCGCGCTCTACTGGGAGGCCTTCGGCCGCAAGCTCGGACCGGCGCTCGACCCGCCCGGGGCGGGCCGCGCCTTCATCGCCCGGCACCTCGACCACGACCGCGGCATCGTCGCCGAACTCGACGGGGAGGTGATCGGCGTGGCCGGCTACCGGCTCGGCGGGAGGGGCCTGACCGGCGGCGACATCGGCGACGTCCTCGCCGCCTACGGGGTCTTCCGCAGCCTCCCCCGGCTCGCCGTGCTCGCGCTCTTCGAGCGCACCCCCGAGCCGGGGGAGCTCGTCATGGACGGCATCGCGGTCGACTCCCGGCACCGCGGCCTGGGCACCGGCGGCCGGCTGCTCACCGGGATCGCGGCGGTCGCCGCCGAGCACGGCTGCCACCGGATCCGGCTCGACGTCATCGACGTCAACCCGCGCGCCCGCGCCCTCTACGAGCGCCACGGCTTCACGGCCGCCCGCACCGAGCGGACGCCGTACCTGCGCACCCTCCTGGGCTTCGGCGCGGTCACCACCATGTACCGCCCGGTCCTCGCCGGCGCCTGAGCCCGCCGCACCGGGGGTTCGGGGGCGCGGCCGGCTTCACCTCCGGCCGCCCGATCGGGCGCTCCGGGCCGGGGCCGCTCCACGGCCACCCCGCCCCACCGGCAGCCGCACCACGGCGACCTCGCCGCCGCTCCGGCACTCCCGGCCCCCGCGGCCGGCCGGCCGACCGGGGTGCGGCGGCGGCCGTGCCCGACCGGCGGCCGCCGCCAGGGCGTGCGTGGGGTCGTTCCGGCGCCCCGGATCCTCCTTGGCGCCCCCCTGCACGAGCGGGGAACCGTCTGAGGGCCCGGCCCGGCGGGAATCACCGGGAGGTGGGAACGAGGGGGAACCGACGGAACTGGTACTACGGACAACTGCCGCTCTGGCTGCGGGGCCTGATCGTCCTGGCGGCCGCGGCGGGGGCCGTCCTCTGCGGTCAGCGGGTCGTCGAGGCGTACGGGGCGACGATGACCTACCGCGCCGCACCGGCCTGTGCTGACGGGAACACCGACGGGCACACGGCCGGAGGCGGCGAGGAGTGCGTGCGCCGCGAGGCGGCCGCGGTGCTCGACCGCCGGACCGGGGAGCGCTGCACCTCCGACAGCACGGGCGGCGGCACCACCACGGCCGGCACGGTGACCGGCGGCGGGAGCGGGACCACCTGCACCACGTACTACTCGCTGAAGGTCGGGTGGCCCGGCAGGGCCGAGTGGCTGGACGTGTCGTGGGAGACCTACGACGAGGCCCGGGCCGGGGATCCGGCCGCCGTCCGGCTCTGGCGCGACGAGGTCGTGACGGCGGAGGTGGGCGACCGCACCCACACCTACCCGCCCTCCTCGGAGGGCGGGGCCGCGGTGTGGCTCGCGGTGGGCTGTCTTGTGCTGGCGGCGGGCGGGTGGGGAGCGGTCAGCGGGCGGCTCTCGGGGCTCCTCGCCCTCCACGGCTTCGGCCTGCTGTTCGTGGCCGTCGGGGTCGGATGGACCGGCGGCCTGGCGCTGTTCGGCGGACACCCCGTGGCCTGGGCCTTCGCCGTCCTGTGGACGGGGTTCGCGGTCGCCTGGACCGTCGGCGCCCGGCGGATCGGCTGAGGCCTCCACCGGGCGTGCCGGATCCTCAGGCGGGAGTCCCGGCAGGAACGGAAAGAACGGAAAGAACGGCAGGAACGGGCAAGGGGCGGAAGCGCGGTCAGAGGTCGATGAGCTCGACGGTCACGGTGGCGCTCTCCCCCGGCCGGAGGCCCTCGGCCTCGCGGACGGCCCGCTTGACGGGGAGGACGTAGCAGCCGCGGCTGTTGTCCGGGAAGACGGACGTCTGCCAGGTGCTGGCGCCGAGGGTGGCACGCACGCGCAGCGAGCCGAAACCGCGGCGCGGGCCGGCGGCCACGTCGCGGATCTCCTCGGAGGCGTCCACGGGAAGACTGACGAAGGTCCAGCTGTCGGCGCGCCGGGCGTCCCAGATCCAGAGCTCGGCCACAAATTCGAACACCACAGCTCCAGCATCGCACGCGGCACCGACAACCGGGTCCCTCGACGTCGGCCGAGCCTCCGTCACATCGCGAGCGAGTGCAGCCGCACGGCTCCCTCGGGCCACCTCGCGCCGTCGCGCAGCGGGAGCCACGGGGTGAACTGATGGCCGGTCACCCCCGCATGACGCCACCCCGCCCGGCGGGGCCGGACGGGGTGGTGGTGCACGGACGGCGCGGGAACGCGGCGGGTCAGCGGACGACGTCGAGGACCTGCTTCTGGAGGCCGTTGGAGTAGACGGCGTGCTCGACCAGCTTCAGCTTCTGGGCGTCCTTGTCCGTGTCGCTGAACAGGCGCTTGCCGGCCCCGAGGAGCAGCGGGTAGACGAGGAGGTGGTAGCGGTCGATCAGGCCGGCGTCGGAGAGGGCCCGGTTCAGGGAGGCGCTGCCGTGGACGATGATCGGGCCGCCCTCGGTCCGCTTCAGGGCGGCGACCTCGTCGAGCGAGCGCAGGATGGTGGTCCCGCCCCAGTCGGAGACCAGGTCGCCGTCGGTGAGGGTGGTGGAGACGACGTACTTCGGCAGGTCCTTGTAGCGCGCGAAGTCGGCCATGTCCGGCCACACGGCGCTGAACGCCTCGTAGCTGGCGCGGCCCAGCAGCATCGCGGTGGCCTCCTCCTGCTCCCGCCCCTTGATCTCGAAGGCCTCGGGGACGAACTCGACGTCCTTGAACGTCCAGCCCGAGTTGCGGTAGCCGGGCTCGCCGCCCGGGGCCTCGACGACGCCGTCGAGGGAGATGAACGCGGAGGTGATCAGGGTGCGCATGACGGTCCTCTGGTGTCTCGTGCGGTGCATCGGTTCACTGGCGGGGAAGTACGGGGAAGTACGGAAGTGCCGGGTGGTCGGGGGTGGTTCGGCGCGGTTCGGGGTGGTTCGGCGTGCGGCTCCCGGCGGGTCAGGCGAGCAGGCCGGACAGCCACCGCTGCCAGGCGGCTCCTGCCCCTGCCCCCTCCGCTCCGGGAGCGAAGAGGTGGTGGAACAGCAGAACCACCCCGCCGCCGTGGTGGAAGGTGCAGAGGGCGTCACCGGTGCGGACGCCGAAGCGTTCCTCGTCCGCCCAGACCACCTCGCCGTCCAGTGGCGGCAGGCCTTCCGGTTCGGCGCGCAGCCGTGCGCCGACGGCCGGCGGGAGCGGCAGCGCGAGGGCGCGCGCCAGGGTCTCCCGCAGGTCCGCGGCCGTCCGGCCGGGCACCGGGGCGACCGCGAACACGGGGACGGCGGTGCGGCCCGGGAAGTGGGCGAGGTACTCGTGGAGCGTGTGGAGGTGGAAGGGCCAGCCGCGGCGCAGCGCGTCGTACTCGTCCTCCCAGTCGTCGCCGAGAAGTCCGCTGTGGACCACGCGGAGCACCGTGGCGCCGCCGTCCCGGCCCTCGATCAGGTACTCGAAGGCCATGAAGCGGCCGTCCTCGGCGGTGGCGGTGCGGGTGGCCAGGCGCTTGCCGGGTTCGTGGGCGGTGATCACCGCCTCCTCCCGGTGGCCGCCGATCTCCATGGCGGCGGTGCCGCCCTCGCGCGGGTCCAGCTCGTTGCGGCCCATGAACCAGGAGTCGAGCCCCGGTCCGGTGGCGATCGCCGCCCAGACCTCGTCCGGGCTCGCGGGCAGCACCGTCTCCAGTTCGATCTCGAACGGGTGGGTCATCGGGAGCTCTCCTGTCCTGCGGCGGCGCCCGGGCCGGTCGTGGCGACCGGGTCGGCGTCGGTCGTGGTGGCGGGGGCCGTCGTGGTGGCGCGGGCGGCGTCGGGGATCTGGTGCAGGCCGACGACGACCCGGTGGGCGCGTCCCCCCGGGGCGGACTCGTCGTGGTACCGGCTGACCAGGGTGGCCACGGCCCCGGCGAGTTCGTCGGCGAAGGCGGTGCGGTCGGCCGCGGAGGCGAACCGCACCCGGGCGTCGATGCCGAAGGCGGCGACCCGCCTCTCGGCCCGGGCGGCGCCGGTGAGCAGGGTTCCGACCTCCTGGACCATCCTGGCCCCCAGGGCCAGCAGCCAGCGGGCGGAGAGCCGGTCGGGCTCGCGGGACGGGTCCGGGCTCACGGCCGCCAGCGCGGCGGGCGAGATCACGTACGAGGCGGCGGTGGCGCGGTACACCCGTTCGGTGACGTTTCCCTTGCGCCGTTCCTCGGCGAGTTCGACCAGTCCGTGCCGCTCCAGCTCCTTCAGGTGGTAGTTGACCTTCTGCCGGGGCAGCCCCAGCCGGCCGGCCAGCACGGCCGCCGAGCCGGGCTCGGCCAGGGCGGCGAGGATCCGGGACCGGATGGGGTCCAGCGAAGCCGCGGCCGCGGCGGGTTCTTCGATCACAGCGACGTCCAGCACGCTTCGAGCATCTCGCCGACAAAAAAATTTGTCAAGGAAAAAATACCTGTCGGTGGAAAGCCGGACGGCACCCGTCCCCTCGTCGGGGCGGGTGCCGTCCGGGGTGCGCCGGGGGCCGGGGTCAGGCGCCGGCCGCGAGCTCGGCGTTGGCGCGCTCGGTGACCAGCGCCAGGACGCGGCCGGCGACGGCCAGGTCCTCGGCGGGGATGCCCGCGTAGAGACGGGCGGCGATCGCGGCACCGTCGGCGGCGGTGCGGTCGGCGAGCTCGCGCCCGGCGGCGGACAGGCGCAGCCGGGAGGGCCCGGCCGGGTCCCGCTCCAGCGGCCCGGCGGTCACCAGGCCGTCGACGACGGCCCGCACTGCCGGCTCCGGGGCCTTCAGCGACCCGACGACATCGGCGACCAGCGCGTCCCGGTCGACGGAGCCGCCGGCGAGGACGACCGCCCGCAGCGCCACGCTCTGCTCGAAGGCGAGGCCCCGGCGGGTGAGCGCACCCTCCAGGAGGGCACGGGAGGCGTGGTGCGCCAGGGCGATGGCGCGGCCGTTGACGGCGGGTGCGGCGGTGGCGGTCATGCGTGCTCCTCGTTGCCGGTGGGCGGATCGGACGGGACGGACGGGACGGGCAGGTCGGACAGGACGGGCAGGTCGGCCCGGACGGACGGGACGGACCGGACGGACGGGACGGGCCCGCCGTGCGGATCCGGGGAGGCCCCGGACTCCAGGGGAACGTCGAGCAGGGCCGCCAGCTCGTGCCTGAACTGCCGTGTGCGGGCGCTGTCCTGACCGCCGAGCGGCTCCAGCATCCGGTCGAGCACCCCCTGGACGACCGCGATGGCGCGGCGGGTGACGTCGGCGCCCTGCTCGGTGAGCGAGAGCTGCATGGCCCTCGGGTCGCGCGGGTCCCGGCCCCGGGCGAGCAGGCCCGCGGCCTCCAGCGCGCGGACCAGTCTGGAGACGTAGAGCGGCTCCAGCCCTGCCTGGTCGGCCAGCTGACGCTGGCTCGGCCGTTCGCCCGAGCGCGCCAGCCCGTACAGGGAGGCCACCACCACGTACTGGGCGTGGGTCAGCCCCAACGGCACCAGCGCACGGTCCACGGCGACCCGCCACTTCATCGACAGGCGCCAGACCAGGGCTCCGGCCGTGGCGCGCTCCGCTGCTGAACTCATGGCGGATACCGTACATGGCTACTATGTCCATGACTACTGTTTCGGGCCGGTGACATCCCTGGGACAGGGGAATGCCCCTGGGGCGGGCGGGGGTTGGAACAGCCCGTACCGTCCGACGAGGAAGGGAAGGCACCACCATGCCGGGAGCAGTGGTCATCGGAGCGGGGCCGGGCATCGGACAGGCGGTGGCCCGCCGGTTCGCACGCGAGGGGCTGTCCGTCGGGGTCGTCGCGCGGACCGACGCCACGGCGAAGGCCGCCCTCGAAGCCGTCCGGCAGGCGGCCGCCGGCACGGGCGGCGCCGCCGCGGCCCGGACCGCGGACAGCACCGACGAGACCGCCCTGCGCGCCGCCCTCGACGGCCTGGCGGCCGAACTGGGCCCGCCGGACGTCCTCGTCTACAACGCGGCGCTGGTCCGCGCCGACACCGTCGGGGAACTGTCCGCCCGCGAGCACCTCGACGCCTGGGCCGTCAACGTGGTGGGTGCGCTCACCGCCGCCGCGCACACCGCGCCGGGGATGGCACAGCGCGGCCGGGGCACGATCCTGATCACCAGCGGCATGCCCGTCACCCGGCCGACCCACGTCAGCCTCTCCCTCGGCAAGGCCGGCGTCCGCGCGGCCGTCTCGCTCCTGGACCAGACGTACGGCGCCGCCGGCGTCCACGCGGCGAGCGTGACCGTGGCCGGGCCCGTCGCACCGGGGACGGACTTCGACCCCGACGACATCGCCGAGCACTACTGGCGGCTGCACACCCAGCCGCGCGAGTCCTGGGAGCACGAGGCGCTGCACGGCGGCTGACCTCGCGCACCCGGCGAACGGCTGTTGCGGGCCCGCCGTCCCGGGCATGCTCGTTCCGACCGCGGCCGCGGCCACGAGCCCACCGGAGAGGAGCGGCGACCAGTGCCCGACGAGGAACCAGACCACGACCGGAACCACGGGAGCGGGGAGGAGGGCGGGGAGCGGGCGGCGGACCGGAACGGGCCCCGGGGCGGCGGTCTGCTCCGGCGGCTCGTCGGCGAGACCTGGCTGGACGTCCACCGGTCCGGCACCCTGGCCGTCGTCGGCTTCGGACCGCCGGCCCCCCGGCCGCCGGACGGCTCCGGCGGGGCCCCGGCGGGCGGGTGGTACGCCGTGCACGCCCGCTGCCCGTTCCGGATCGTCCAGGACGGGCGGGTCTACCTCGGCTCCGACGACCTGGTGCCCACCCGCGGCGGCAACCGTCCGCAGGGCGGCGGACCGCCGCGGATGCAGTTCGACATCGGCGCGGACGCCCTGCGGAGCTTCCTCCGCCGGACGGGCCCCCGGGTGCTGTCGGTCGAACGCGCCCCGGAGGGCGATCTGCGGATCGGACTCGAACACGGTCTGCGGATCGACGTCCTGCCGACCAGTTCCAAGCGCGGCGAGTCCTGGCGCCTCCTGGTCCGCGGCGGCGGACACCTCGCCTTCCCCCCGGAGGACTGAGCCGCTCGGCGGGCCACGGGGCGAAGGACGGGCCCCGGGCGGCGGACCGGCCCGGGCCGCGGACGGGGCCCGCGCGCGGGCCCCGTCCTGGCGGCGCGTCCGCTAGGCCACGACCTGGACCTTGTCGGCCTGCATGCCCTTCTGGCCCTGGACCGCCTCGAACGTCACCTTCTGCCCCTCCACCAGGGACTTGAAGCCGTTCCCCTCGATCGCCCTGAAGTGCACGAAGAGGTCGGGGCCGGACTCCGGGGTGATGAAGCCATAGCCCTTCTCGTCGTTGAACCACTTCACGGTGCCGTTCTGGCGCTCGGCCATGTCTTCTCCTTGCGTGCGGATCGCGCTGGCCCGGCCAGTCTCTCACGCAGAGCAGCAGGATCATGACGAAGCGTAGCGACCCTCCGGACCGGCCTCGCCGGCCCCGTCCCGTCCCGGCGTCGGCCGGTCCGCCGCCGGGACGGCACGAGCCGTCAGCTGTCCGAGCGGAACGCCCCGTGCACCCGCAGGTCCGCCTGGATCGCGACCTTGTCGTCACCGGTGTGCAGGATCCAGCCGACGTCCTCGCTGCGCACCGAGAGGTGCTGGTTGGCGTTGACCTTCCCGTGGAACACCGACTCCCCGGCGACCCGCAGCCCGGTCCGGATCGACACCAGCTCGTCGCTGGTGTGCAGCACCCACCCGGAGCTCTCGTTGCGCACCGAGAGGTGCTGGTTGGCGTTCACCTTCCCGTGGAACACCGACTCCCCGTGGACGGCGAGCGTGAACTGCCCGTCCTGGGTCGTCAGCTTGTTCCTGACCGTCAGGTCGCTCGCGGTGACCGCGCCGCCGACCTCCAGGTTGCGCAGCGGCCGCACGTCGCCGTGCACGGTGAGGTCGCCGTTGGCCGAGAGGTCGCCGCCCACCACGACCTTCCGGTCGGCGCGCAGCTCCTCCTCGACCTCCAGAAGGCCGTGCACGATCAGCCGGGCCGGGCCGTCCTGCGTCTCCAGGACGTCGCCGACCGTCAACCCGCCCTGGACGGTGAGGCGTTCCTTCACCTGGGCACGGGCGGTGACCAGGTCGTTCAGGTCCGCCCGGTCGGCCGCGACGGTGCCCCACTGCCGGCTGCCGGCGCCCTGGAACACGTTGATGCCGTTGGCCGGGAACTCGATCCACCCGGCGCTGCCGTCGGCGCCCTGCACCCACTTGGTGTGGATGCCGTTCACGTCGGCCTTGTCGGCCCGGACGACGCCCCAGTCGCGCCCGGTGCCGTGGAAGACGTTCACGCCGCCGTCCGCGAACTCGATCCAGCCGTCCGCGTCGTTCCGGCCCCGCACCAGGCCGGTCCGCACGCTGGTGAGGTCGGCGGCGCCGGCCGTGAGGGCACCCGGGTCCCGGCCGGTGCCGTGGAAGACGTTGACCCCGCCGTCCGCGAACTCGATCCAGCCGTCCGCGTCGTTGCGGCCGCGCGCCAGCAGCGTCCTGACGGTGTTGACGTCGGCGGTGTCCGCCGTGAGGGTGCCCGGAGCGCCGCCCTGTTCCTGGACCTCGGCGCCGGCCGTGGTGAAGGTGACCCGGCCCGGGGTCGTCGTCCCCTCGATCCAGGGGCTGCGCGTCCCGCTCCCGAACTCCGGGACCAGGGCGTGGACGGTGGTGGTGAGGAAGTAGCCCGCCTCCGGCTGCCCGATGCCGGGCGTCCCCGCGACGAGCGTGTACGTCGTGCCGCGCTTCGGCGCCGCGGTCGACCAGGAGTGGGAGGCCTGCGCGACCGCCGGTCCGCCGGAGGCCGCGACGTGGTGCACGTCGTTCCCCTCGGGGTCGCGGATCCAGTAGTCGAGGTTGTCGGGGCCGTCCCAGCGCAGCACCAGCGCATCGCCGGCGTCCGTGTCCAGCAGGGCGAGGTCCGCCCGGAAGTTGGCGGGGACCCTGGGCCGCTGCTTCACCAGGCCGAGGACCGTGGTGTAGTGCGTCCCCAGCGTGGCCCTCCTGGAGTCACCGCCGCCCGCCCGCTCGTGGATCCGCAGCGCGACCAGGCCCTCGCCCCGGGAGACCGGGACGTTCTCCAGCTTCAGGATCACGGCCTCGCGGGCGCGCAGGTTCACCGCGAAGCCCGAGGACGACTCGGCGCGGAAGAGGCCGAGGCCGGCGTTCCAGGCGAGGGTCGGCACGTCGCGCCAGGGCCTGCTGTCGGTCTTGGAGAGGCTCGCGGTGATCGCCGCGGGGTCGTTCGTCAGGTGCTCGGGGCCGGTACCGACCGGGATCTCCAGGTCGATGTACTCCCACTCCACCACGGCCTGGTGCGTGTTGGAGGCGATCACGTACACCGTCCCGACGGAGGGTGCTCCGTCGGACGAGGCCTGGATCGACGTCGGATCCGTGACGATCTCGTAGTGCAGCAGAGCGGGCACGGCAAGAACTCCCTACCTCGGCGTTGGACACGATGCACACGATGCGGGCGGACGGCCCGCGGTGGGGGACCGGTACGGGCGGGCGCGGGGGAACGGCATGCGGAAACGGCGCGGGAGGACCCCGCGGAGGGACCGCGCGAGAGGACCGCGCGGGAGATGGTGTCGACCGTTCCGTCGACGGTACGCGCCGCCCAACCGCCCACGAACCGCGAATCCGGCGAGCTGGCCCGAACCGGGCGCCCTGTGGCCGGAACCACGGCCGGGGGGAGCACGGTTGCGCCCACAGTGAAGCCCGGTCACGGACGGGTCCGGCGGCGGCTACCGTCGGGCCCATGACGACGGTAACCACACGCACGGTCGCCTACCCGGCCGACGGCCTCACCATGATCGGACACCTCGCGCTGCCCGCCGGCACCGGCCGGCGGCCCGGCGTCCTGCTCGGCCCCGAGGGACCGGGGCTGAACGACGTCCAGCGCCGCCGCGCCGACGCCCTCGCCGAACTCGGTTACGTGGCGCTGGCGTTCGACATCCACGGCGGGCGCTGGTTCACCGATCCGCAGGAAATGCTGGCGCGCACGACCCCGTTGCTCGCCGACCCCGACCGGATGCGGGAGATCGGGCACGCGGCGCTCGACGTGCTGCGCGCCGAACCGCGGACCGACCCCGGCCGGCTCGCCGCGGTCGGGTACGGCACCGGAGGCGCGATCGCGCTGGAACTCGGCCGCGACGGCGTCGACCTGCGGGCGATCGGGACGGTCAACGGGCTCCTCACGGGCCGCCCCGGCGAGGCCGCGCGGATCCGCTGTCCCGTGTGGGCCGGCGTCGGCTCCGAGGACCCGATCATGCCGCCCGAGCAGCGGGACGCCTTCGCCGCCGAGATGCAGGCCGCCGGAGTCGACTGGCGCCTCGTGGTCTACGGCGGGGCGCTGCACGCCTTCCACCACCCGCCGGTCGAGCAGGAGGTGGTCCCCGGCGTCGGCCACCATCCGCTGCACGCGGAACGCGCCTGGCGCGATGTCGTCGCGCTGCTCGACGAGTGCGTGCCGGTCACCGCCACGGACTGAGCCGCGGCGCGGGCGGGGACGGGGGCGCGCCGGGGCGGTGGCCCGCCGCCGGGGACCTGCGGGACCGGAGGTGCGCGACCCGGTGGCGGCCGGAGCGGATGTCGGGGAGGCTCTGCTCCATGGTCTCGGTACTGCAGAACGTGGCGGTCGACTGCGCGGACGCCTACGGGCTGGCCCGCTTCTGGAGCGCGGTCACCGGCCGCCCGCCGCACCCGGACGACAGGCCGGGCGATCCGGAGGTGCGGGTGATGCTCGCGGAGGGCCCGGTGCTGTACTTCAACCAGGTCCCCGAGGCCAAGGCGGTGAAGAACCGGCTCCACCTCTGCCTGCGCCCGGAGACCTCCCGGGACGAGGAGGTCGAACGGCTGCTGGACCTCGGCGCCACCCTGGTCGCCGACCGCCGCGAACCCGACGGCTCCGGCTGGGCGGTCCTGGCCGACCCCGAGGGCAACGAGTTCTGCGTCCTGCGCGGCGACGCCGACCGGGCCGCCGCCGCGGGCTGACGGCCGGCGCCGTCGGGCGGGGCGGACCGGCGGGGCCGGAGGGGCCCGCGGGCGGCGCTCCGTTCGATTCCGTTCCGGGCAATGACTCCGTACCGAGGTTGTCATTGTGGTGCTGCCGGGGCCGTCCGCAGGATGGGGCGTACCGACACCGGCACGACCTGCGAGGAACCCATGATCGTCATCACCGCCCCCACCGGGAACATCGGCCGTCACCTGCTCGCCCGGCTCCTTGGGTCCGCACCCGCCGCGGGTGAGCGGCTGCGGGTGGTGATGCGCGATCCCGCCCGGCTGCCGGCGGCCGCCCGCGGACGCGTCGAGGTGGTCACCGGCTCCCACGGGGAGGCCGCCGTCCTCGACCGGGCGTTCGACGGTGCGGACGCCGTCTTCTGGCTCGTCCCCCCGGATGCCTCCCGGCCCCCGGAGGAGGCCTTCAGCGGCTTCACCCGCCCCGCCGCCGAGGCGCTCGCCGCCCACCGGGTCGGCCGTGTCGTCGGCGTCTCGGCGCTCGGCCGCGGCACCCCGCTCGCCGGCCGGGCCGGTCTCGTCACCGCCTCGCTCGCCATGGACGACCTGATCGCCGGTACGGGCGTCGCTTATCGGGCCCTGGCCTGCCCGTCCTTCTTCGAGAACCTGCTGGAGGAGGCCGCCTCGATCCGCGAGCGGGGCGTCTTCACCGACACCGCGGACCCCGGCCGGAAGGCCCCGATGGTCGCCGCCGCCGACATCGCGGCCGCCGCGGCCGGCCTGCTGCTGGACCGCTCGTGGACCGGCACCGGCAGCGTCCCCGTCCTCGGCCCCCGGGACCTCTCCCCCGACGACCTGGCCCGCGTCATGACCGCACAGCTCGGCCGACACGTCCGCTACCGGCGGCAGCGGCTCGGCGAGCTGTACGGGGCGCTCGTCGGGCACGGCCTCGACGAGGCCTTCGTCCGGGGCCTGGTGGACATGAAGCGGGCCAAGGAGGAGGGCCTCGACGCCGGTGTCGCCCGGACCGCGGAGACCGCCTCGCCCACCGGCTTCGAGGAGTGGTGCGCGCGGACCCTCCGGCCCGCCGTGCTCGGCTGAGGCCGGGCACGGGGCGCCGACCGGCGGGGCGGTTGCCGTGTCCGGCGAGGCGGCTCAGGCCCCGGTGGTGGCGGGGGGCGGGGTGGGCAGGCCCGGGCCGGTCGGGGGCGTGGTCGGCCGGGGCAGGCAGGGCTTGGTCGACGTCGGGGCGGGGCTGCCCGGGGTGGAGGTGGGACCGGGCGTCGGGCTCTCGCACCCGGAGGGGTACATCGGCCCGATCATCGAGACCCGGCTGACCCGGTAGGGAGCCTGTCCGTACCAGCCGTGGAAGGTGATCCGCACCTCGCGCACGTCGCCGACGCGGATGGTCGTGGCGAGTGCCTTCTCCTCCGGGCCGTTGGCCCACAGCGTCTCGACGCCCTTGCCCAGCCCGGTGTCGGAGATGGTGACGAAGGTGTAGGCACCGGAGACGTACGCGTAGAAGGGGTAGTACGTGCCGGGCACCACCGTGACCGTCTGGGTGCAACTGGCGTAGCTGTCCGCGCTGGGTCGGCCCTCCACGCCGCGCTCCAGCTCGACGAACTCGCCCTCGCAGGACCAGCCCCGGGCGAGCGGGCCGGTGAAGTCGCCGTTCCTGATCAGCTCGACGGGTGCGGGCTGGGCGGTGGCGGAGCCGGTCGCGCCGAACGCGGCCGCCCCGGCGAGGACGAGCGCGCCGAGGACGGCGGCGAGCGGACCGCCGGTCCGGGCGCGGCGGCGCCGGCGGGTGGAAGGGGCTGGGGCTGGGACTGGTGCACGCATGCCGTCTCCGGGTGTGGGGGTGCCGATGGGCAGCAGTGCGAGGGAGTGGTCCACACCATGGAGGATGCGGCCCGCCACCGTCAAGGGGAGGCGGGGGCTCCGCCCCGCGGGACGGCCGGTCCGCCATCCACCCTTTGCCGTGGATACGCTGACGAATTGTCAGGCGCTCCCGCTCGGGGACCCGGTGGCAGCCCTGCGGTTCGGCGCAGCGCCGCCCCGGCGGTTCCCGTGAGCCTCGGCGATGACGTCACCGCCGGTCCGGCCGGCCGTGCAGGGGCCGGAACCGGGGACGGGGACCTCGCACGGGAGCGTCCCGCCCGCGGCAGCGGGCCGGTCACAGGAGCGCGGGCGGCCGAGCGGTTCCAGGACGGCGCGGCTGCCCGCCCCGGCGGGCGGAGCGGCGACGGCGCGGCTGCCCGCCCCGGCGGGCGGAGCGGCGACGGCGCGGCCCCTCAGCGCCCGGGGCGCCCGGCCGTCAGTTCGTCGAGGTCAAGGGTGGTGAGGGCCCTGGCCACCGGAACGCCCGTGCGGGCCGATGCCGCCAGCCGGGCCCTGACCTCACCGGGGGTGCGGGGCCGCCAACCGGGGCCGTCGCAGCAGGACGAGTGGAAGCCGACTCCCGCGTTCAGGACCGCGGTGAGCGCGCGCCAGCCCGCGGTGTCGCGGCGGGCCGGGACGGCGAGGTCGTGGCCGGCGTCGACCAGTTCGCCCCGGCACCGCGGGCAGCGGTGGACCGTGCGCGGCGCCGACCTCTTCTTGCAGGAGGCCCGGCAGGGCAGGCAGACGTAGTGCCTGCTCGAACTGATGCGGCGGAAGCACATACCCGCATCCTAGGAGGCAGCCGCTCCCACGGGGGGCAGGGCGGACGTGCCGCCCCCTCCCCGCCCACGGCGACGGACCGGACGGCCCGGGGGCGGGC
>NZ_JBHJRC010000189.1:0-16162 GCF_042261735.1 Kitasatospora sp. NPDC056327
CGGCCCGCACCGTGCGGTGCGGGCCGTGGCCGTCGGGGCCCCTGGCGGCGGGGCCGGCCGAGCGGGTCAGCGGCAGAGGGCCGCGTCGACCGCGTCGGTCAGCCGGGTGCCGGTGGCCGCGTCCGGGACGGTGGTGACGGTGATGTTCACGGCACGGCCGTCCTCCGTGACCCCGCCCCTGGTCCGGTGGCCCGGGGAGGTTCCGCCGTGGCCCCAGACGAGGCCGCCGCAGGTCAGTGGCCTGCTCTGGAGCCCCAGGCCGTAGCGGACCCCGGGGCCCAGGAGCTCGGCCGACACCGTGGTGCGCATCTGGGCGAGCTGCTCGGCGGGCAGCAGGCGGCCCGTCAGGAGCGCGCCGTAGAAGGCGTTGAGGTCGGTGTTGGTGGACACGACCGCCCCCGCGGCCCAGGCCATCGAGGGGTCCATCGCGGTGTAGTCGACCAACGGTGCGCCCGGGGCGGTCCGCAGGTAGCCGTGCGGGTGCGGCTCGCGCAGGGTGGTCTCCCCGATGGCCGGGACGTAGGTGTGGCGCAGGCCGATCCGGTCGACGACGCGCCTGGTGACCTCCTCTCCGAAGGGGCGGCCGGTGACCTTCTGGATCAGCAGGCCGGCCACCAGGTAGTTGGTGTTGCTGTACATCCAGCCGGTCCCCGCGGGGAACAGCGACTTCTGGGCCAGCGCCCCGTCGAGCAGCTCGCGCGGATCGAAGTAGCGGTACTGGATGGTGGTGAAGTCGGTCAGCGCGGGGGCGTCCATGTAGTCGGGCAGGCCGCTGGTGTGCTGGAGCAGCTGGCGGACGGTGATGCTGCGGCCGTCGAAGCCGTCGCCGCGCAGGAGGCCCGGCAGGTAGGTGTCGACGTTCGTGTCCAGGCCGACCCTGCCCTCGGCGACCAGCTGCAGGACGACGACGGCGACGAAGGCCTTGGTGTTGCTGCCGGCCCGGATCTGTCCGTCGACCGGGACCCGGGCCCCGGTGGCCAGGTCGCCGACGCCGGCCGTGTAGGTGCGGTTGCGGCCGTCGCGGCCCTTGACGGTGGCGAGGGCCGCGGGCATCCCGTCCTCCTTGACCAGCGCGTCGAGGCGTTGCTGCACGGCGTCCGGGCGCGGTGCGGCGGATGCCGTGGACGGCGCCGGGAGGAGGGCGGTCAGGGCGAGCCCGGCGGTGGCCGTGGCCGTCATCGCGTGCCGCACCAGGCGGATGCGGTGCGCCCGGCGCTGCGGGGCTGGTTCGTTCATCGGGACTCCACTGCGGGAAACGGAGGGGGAGGTGCGAGGCGGTGGGGCCGGGCGGCGGGTGCCCGGGATCAGCGGCAGAGCGCCTCGTCCACGGCCTTGTCGACGTTCTTCGTGGTGTCGGCGTCCGGGATCGTGGTCACGGCGATGTTCACGGCGCGGCCGTCCTCGGTGGTGCCGCCGGAGGTCTCGTAGCCCGGGATCGTCCCGCCGTGGCCCCAGGCGACGCCGCCGCAGGAGAGCTGGCGGCTCACCAGGCCGAGTCCGTAGCGGGCCCCGGCGCCGATCGCGTCGGCGGGGACGGTGGTGCGCATCTGGGCGAGCTGGGCGGCGGGCAGCAGCCGGCCGGCGAGCAGCGCGCCGTAGAACTTGGTGACGTCCGTGTTGGTGGAGACGGCGGCGCCGGCCGCCCAGCCCCAGGACGGGTCCAGCTCCGTGTAGTCGCGCAGCGATCCGTCCGCGCCGCGCTGGTAGCCCTTGGGGTGGGCCTCGTGGATCGTCATGTCCCCGGGGGTGGGGAAGTAGGTGTGGCGCAGGCCGATCCGCTCGATGATCCGCTTGGTGATCTCCTCGCCGAGCGGGCGCCCGGTGACCTTCTGGATGATCAGGCCCGCCAGCAGGTAGCCGGTGTTGTTGTACTCCCACTGGGTGCCGGGCGCGAAGCGGGCCTTCTTGGCGAGCGCGGTGTCGAGGAGCTCGCGCGGCTCGTAGTAGCGCTTGGGGTCACCGAGAATGCCCGCGGTGTCGACGTACTCGGGCAGGCCGCTGGTGTGCTGGAGCAGCTGGCGGACCGTGATGTTGCGGCCGTCGATGCCGTCGCCGCGCACCAGGCCGGGCAGGTAGGTGTCGACGTTCGCGTCCAGGCCGAGCTTGCCCTCGGCGACCAGCTGCAGGACGACGACGGAGGTGAACGCCTTGGTGTTGCTGCCGATCCGCACCTGCCCGTCCACCGGCACCTTGGCCTTGGTGGCCGCGTTGCCGACGCCGGCCGTGTAGGTGCGGGTGCGGCCGTCGCGGCTCCTGACGGTGGCGAGGGCGGCGGGCACCCCGTCCTTCTTGACCAGCGAGTCGAGGCTCTGCTGCACGGAGTCCGGACGCGGTGCGGCGGAGGCCGCCGAGGGTGCCAGGACGCCGGCCACCACCGCGGCGGCGGCCACCGCGGTCACGGCCGCCACCACCTTGCGGCGGCCGCCGCGGAGGCGGTTCGGAAGGGGGTGCTGCGGTGCGTGCTCGTTCATGGGAATGCCCCTCTGGATGGGCGCCGGAGCTCTTCTCGGCGCCCTCCAAGAGGATCATCCGATGCACCGTCAATCCGTCCGCGCGGGGAACGAGACCGCACCCGGGAACGTGCTCCGGGTCGCGTCCGGACGCGGGACCGTGCTCCCGGGGCCACTGGTGCGACACCCCGGTCACCCGTCCCGGGCAGAGGCGGCGGAGAGGGCCGCCGGGCTGGCCCGAAGGCCTGAATCCCGCGCCTGCGGAGGGTGTGGCGGCGCGCTCGGTTCGACGCCGAACCATAGCTTGGGCGCGGTCCCTCCGGCCCGCTCGGCGATCGGGAGGACACCGCCCGGGGAGCACTCGCGCCGGACCGGGCGGGGGTCGTCGTTCACCACCTCGACCGCAACGGCCTCCCACCACCGTCGAAGGGTCGGCAACATGTCCATCGGATCCGCGCCGGCGCGGTTTCTGGCAACCGTCCTGCTGGTGCTGGGGCCGGCCGCGCCGGCCGCGGCGGTGCCGGCGGTGCCGCCCCCCGAGGCGGCCTCCGTACTGGGCCACGCTGGCCGCTGGCTCACCGACGACCAGGGCCGGGTCGTCACCGTGCACGGCGTGAACCTGGTCTACAAGTACCCGCCCTACTACCCCGCGGCGGGCGGCTTCGCCGAGGCGGACGCCCGCTTCCTGGCCGAGAACGGGTTCAACGCGGTTCGGCTGGGCTTCGCCTGGAACGCGGTCGAACCGCTCCCCGGCGTGTACGACGACGGCTACGTCGAGCAGATCCTGCAGACCCAGCAGTTGCTGGCCCGGTACGGGATCCACAGCCTCGTCGACTCCCACCAGGACGCGTACAACACCTCGGTGGGCGCCAGTTGGAGCGGCTTCCCCGAGTGGGCGACCTACGCCGACGGACTCCCGGTCGAGCCGAACCCAGGCTTCCCGTTGGTCTACTTCACCAGCCCGGCGCAGAACCGTACCTGGGACAACTTCTGGCGCGACCACGCCGCCCCCGACGGCATCGGCGTCCAGGAACACTACGCGGCGATGTGGGCGCACGTCGCGCAGCGGTTCGCAGGCCGGCCGTACGTGCTCGGCTACGACCTGATCAACGAGCCGTGGCCCGGCAGCGAATACCCGACCTGCTTCCCGGACGGCTGCCCCCGGTTCGAGACCGACGTGCTCGCACCGTTCGAGGGGATGGTCATGAACGCCGTCCGCGCGGTCGACCACGACCACCTGCTGTTCTACGAGCCCTCCCTGACCAACGACTTCGGCACGCCGGACTGGATGCCCAACCCGACCGGCGACCCGAAGGCGGGGCTGAGCTTCCACGACTACTGCCCGGGGCGGACGGACACCTGCCTGACCAACGGTCTCGACCGCGCAGCACTCGACGGGACGGTCGGGGTGGTGACCGAGTTCGGCGCCACCACGGACGCCGCGCGGCTGACCGCCCTCACCGACCGGTACGACGACCACATGGCCTCCTGGATGTTCTGGTCCGAACCGCAGAACCAGACGCCCCAGCACCCCCAGCAGCCGCCGACCGGCCCCAACCTGATGAACCCGGCGGTCGTCCGGCCCTACCCCCGGGCGGTCGCGGGCACCCCGCAGCAGTGGCAGTACGACACCGCGACCGCGGCGTTCACGCTGCGGTACGCCGTCGTACGCGCCGACTCCGGTGCCCCTTTCGCCCCCGGAGCCGTCACCGAGGTGTTCCTGCCGCCTGCCGCCTACCCCGACGGCTACCGGGTCGACAGCCGGGGCGCCGAGGTCGTGTCGCAGGCCGGTGCCCCGGTCCTCCGCCTCACCGCGCTCCCCGGCCGGGACACCGTCGAACTGACCGTGACCCCGCGCTGACCGGGCCGGGACCGGCGGTCCCCGGCCGCGCCCGGCCGGCTTCGACGCCCGACCCGACCGGGGGCGCTCAGGGCGCCGCGCCGGCTTCGGCGGGCTGCTCGGCGTCCCCGAAGCGGGCCAGGGTGAGGGCGCCCAGGACCGCCGCCGCGAAGCCCGCGGCGGCGAGGGGCTGGGCGTCGTGGCGGGTGTGGTCCCCGAGGAGCAGCACGCCGACGACGGCCGGGCCCAGGGTCTCGCCCAGTACCATGGCCGCCGTCGCCGCCGTGACCGAGCCGTTCTGCATGGCCCAGGTGAGGGCGGCGAACCCGCCCAGGCCGGCGAACGCGATCGCGTAGGCGGCCGGTTCGGTGAGCAGGTCCGGCAGCCGGGGGTCCGGCAGGACCCGGACGGCGACACCGACCACACCGAACTGCAGGCCCGCGACCAGGCCGAGCAGGGGCGCCCGCCGGCTCCCGGCGAACCGCACGGCCGCCCAGCCGGCACCGATCAGCAGCACCGAGACCAGCAGCACCCCCAGCCGCAGCGCCGGACTGCCGTGCCCGGGCCCGTCGCGCCCGGCGCTGACGGCGAGCACGCAGAGCCCCACGCAGACCGCCGCCACCCCGGCCCACTCGCTGCGCCGCAGCCGTACCCCGAGCACCCTGGCCGCGCCGACGGCGGTGACGGCGAGCGCCGAGGCCAGCACCGCCTCGACCTCGTAGAGGGGGAGCCGGTCCAGCGCGACCAGCTCGGCGCCGAACCCGAGCATGTCCATCCCGACCCCCACGAGGAACGGCCACTGCCGGAACGCCCCCGCGAGCGCCGCCGCACCCCCGGGCCGCCGCCCGGCGGCGGCACGACGGGCCCCGACCGCCTGGAGCACGGTGGCGGACCCGGTGAGCAGGGCGGCGGCCAGCGCCGCGAGCAGGCCGATCGACATGCGCCGACGTTACGGTCCGCCCGCCCCCGCACCCCGCCACGGCGCGCCGTACCGGTCGGCTCGGCGGACCTTCCCACGGCGGCACGGACCGTTCGGCGGCGATGGATCGACTCGCCCCGCGTCGCTGGCACGAACGGCCGTCACGGGGCGGCGCGGCCGGCCCGCGTGGGCGTGCGCCGGAAGGGCCGGGCCGGGCTCCGTCCACGGGCCCCGCAAATGAGTACCGGAATCGTCCGTGCTCTGACTATCCTTCACGAGCGCTTCACGTGGGGCGCACCGTCCACCGACACGAGAGCGACATCATGAGGAAGAAAGCCACGAGGGTGCTCATACCCTCCCTGACGGCACTGCTGATGGTCCCCCTGTCACCCTTCGTCGCGACCGTCTCCGCCGCGGCCGCCCCGTCGGTCTGGGTGGAGAGCGGCTACGAGCACGTCTTCTCCTCCACCCCCGCGCCGTCCCGGGCGACCGACCAGCGGGTCGAGCTCCACGCCGCCCGCAACGAGACCCAGGCCGCCCAGATCGCGGTGCGCTCCGGCAGCGCGCTGGACGGCCTGCAGCTGGTCGCCGGTGACCTCACCGGCCCCGGCGGCGCCGTCATCCCCGCCTCGCGGATCACCGTGAACCGGGAGTACAACCACCCCGCCATCATCAAGAACGTCAGTCAGGGCGGGATCCCCGACGACCACCAGGAGCCGCCGGACGGCGGGACCAGCTACTACGACGCGCTGGTGGAGAACGCCCCCGCCCAGCTCGCGGCGAACACCACCCAGCCGTACTACTACAGCGTCGCCGTGCCGGAGGGCCAGGCCCCCGGGACGTACACCGGCCGCACCACCGTGCAGAGTTCGGCGGGCCCGGTCGACGTTCCCGTCTCGGTGACGGTGTACGACGCCGCGCTGCCGCCCACCAACCGGTCCACCTTCCGGATGAACAACTGGTTCACTTCCGTGGGCTGGGACTACACGTGGACCTCCAGCGCGATCCCGTCCCAGTACACCAGGAAGGACGCGCAGGGGAACGACGTCCCGGTCCAGGCGTACGACGAGGAGTGGTGGCAGGTCATCACCAACTTCGCGGCCAACCACGCCAAGCACCGCAACAACGTGATCTACGCGGACTTCCAGGCGCTGGCGATCCCGGACACCACCTCGGACGCCCAGGGGAACCTCACCTTCAGCTGGGGGACCTTCGACCGGTTCGTCCAGATCTTCCAGGACGCCGGGGCCCTCCAGTACATCTACACCCCCACCCTCCTCGCGGGCGGCTACGCCGTCGAGACGCTCGTCCCCGACGGCCGCGGCGGCGTCCGGATGGAGACGCAAAACGCGGGCACCCCGTCGGCGAACACCTACATGAAGAAGGCGCTCACCGAGCTCAAGAAGCACCTCGACACCAAGTGCCTCGACGCGGGAACCACCTGCGCCCCGGGACGCCGCTGGAGCGACGTCTTCTACATGAGCGCCTCCGACGAGCCCAGCCCGAAGGACACCCCGCAGATCGACAGCGCCGGCTGGCTCTACGACATCTACCACGACGTGTTCGGGCCGCAGGCGCTGAGCAACGAGTCCCGCCAGGACCCGGTCTCCGCCATCGACGACAAGATCAGCACGATCACCTCGATCGGCGGCCCGCAGTACGACGCCAACACGGGCTACTACCAGTCGCGCCGGCTGGACGACGGCAAGGACTTCTGGCTGTACTACTGCAACAACCCCAACGACAGCCACCTCAACCGCTACATCGCCTACCCGACCTCCGACTCCCGGCTGACGCCGTGGATGGTCGCGGCCACCGGCGGCAACGGCTTCCTCCACTGGGCCTGGAACGTCTGGTCCCAGTCCTACACCGACCCGTCCGGCCGGGACACCTTCAACGGCCCGGAGACCGGTGACCACTACCTCGTGCGCCCCAACAAGGCCACCTACGGCGTCTACGACAGCGTCCGCAGCGAGGCGCTGCTCGCCGGGATCCAGGACTACGAGCTGCTGAACCAGCTCTCCGCCACCAAGCCGGTGCTCACCCGCGCCCTGATCAACTCCCTGATCAGCGGCACCACCAAGTTCTCCAAGTCCGGCGCGGCCACCGACCAGCGCCACCGGCAGATCCTGACCGCCCTCACCACCCCCGGCCCCGACGCCTCCTTCCCGTACACCGACGGGTTCGGCGCCGAGAAGGACGCCAACTGGCGGACCGTGCGCGGTTCCTGGAAGGCCACCGGGGACGGCGTCTACGCGCAGACCGACCCCAACACGGGCTGGGACGTGGTCGCCGGACTGACCGGCCGGGCGTACGGGGACGTCTCCGCCTCCGTCGACGTGCGGATCGACGACGTCCGGGCCGAGGGCGGCCGGACCAACTGGGCGGGCCTGGTGCTCCACAACCAGAACCCGACCGAGGCCCAGACCGGGTACCTGGTGGCGCTGCGCGACAACGGCCAGGTGTTCGTCGACCGCGGCGGCAAGTCCCTGGGCTCCGCGCAGGTCCCGGGCTACGCCCCCGGGCAGACCGTCAGCCTGCGGGTCTCCGTCCAGGGCGGCACGATCCGCGTCCACGCCGGTGAGAACCTGCTGCTGACGGCCACCGACACCGGCTACCCGGTGGGCGGCTTCGGCCTGGCCACCGGCGGCGCCTCGGCCCGCTTCCAGCACGTGCGGCTCAACCCCGGCACCGACGTGGCGGAGAACGCCACCGTCCAGGCCGACACCTCCTACGAGGGCGACGGCTGGAGCACCCGGGCCCTGACCGACGGACGGCGCGGCCTGCCCGGCGGCACCAACGGCTGGAGCAGCGACGGCAACCCGGGCAGCGACCACCAGGAGTCCGTCACCCTGGACCTCCTCGCCGCCAAGCGGATCGGCCGGGTGGACCTCCACCCCCGCGCCGACGGCACGGCCGCGGGCCGGGGCTTCCCGGTGGACTTCACCGTCAAGGTCTCCGCGGACGGCGCCCACTGGACGACCGTCGCCGACCGGACGAACCACCCGAGGCCCACGGACGCCTCCGTCCAGTCCTTCCCCTTCCCGGCCACCGACGCCCGTTACATCCGGGTCGAGGGCACCAGGCTCGGCACCGACCCCAAGGGCGACTACCGGATGCAGTTCGCCGAGATCGAGGCGATCGGCGGCGAGCTGGCCACCGGCCGCCCCGTGACGGCCTCCAGCACGGTGGGCGACGTCGCCTGGCGTCCGGGCGCGGCCACCGACGGCATCGTCGACTCCACCTCCGACGCCTTCGGCTGGACCAGCGCCAGGGCCGCCGGTCCCGTCGCCACGGAGTGGGTCACCGTGGACCTCCAGGGCCCCAGCCTGATCGGCCAGGTCGCCCTGACCCCGCGCACCGACGGCGCCAACACCGGCCTCGGCTTCCCGGTGGACTACACCGTCAAGGTCTCGGCCGACGGCGTCAGCTGGACCACCGTCGCGGACCGGACCGGCACCCCGCGCCCCGGCGCGGCGCCGCTGGTCCACACCTTCGCGCCCACCACGGCGCGCTACGTGAAGGTCACCGGCACCCGGCTGGGCGCCGACCAGTTCGGCGACCACTACCTCCAGCTGGGCGAGATCGGCGTGCGCTGATCCCCCTCCCCCCGGGCCGGGCGGCGCCCGCCGTCCGGCCCGGGGGCCTGCCGGAAGGCCTGGAACCAACGCCGTTCAGCCAGGGCGGTCCGGGCTGCGTCAGGGGTCGGTTGTGAGCATGTTGATGCTGTCGGCCGGTCCCTCATCGACCGTCTCGAAGGGCACGGTCCGGGTCGACTCGCCGATACGGCCGGGTGCGAACGCCCCGGCGGTTGCTCCGGCCGTCCGCGCTGTCGCAGCCTGTTCCAACAGCGGAGCTCCGGTGGTGAGGACGTCCCGGAGTGACAGCCCTCTTCCACGGCAGCTCCGCTGCTTTGCCCACCGGCCTCGACATACGGGCCCCACGCCCAACTGAACGGCGTTGGTTCTAGAGTGCCGTCGACGGACGGCGGGCCGGGGACGACCGGGGGCCGTGACTGGAGCGGGAGTGCGGAATGCGGTTGTTCGACGAGGCGGACCTCCCCGAGCGGGACGACCGGGAGGCGTGGCTCGCCCGCGCGGAGCGGCTGAGTGCCGGGGGCGACGCGCGGGGCGAGGCGATCCGGCTGGAGTTCGAGGGCGGGGAGCGGTCCGAACTGGCAGCCGCCTACGAGGCGGTGGAGCGGCAGCTCGGGCTGGACGCTCTGCGGGCGGACGGGTCCTGGCAGTTCGGCTGGGAGCGCGGGGTGCTCGACGAGGCGCGGTTCGGGCCGGCGGTGGACGGCGGTTCGCGGCGGGCCCTGGTGGAGCGGATCCTGGCGGAGCGTCCGGGGCCGGCCGGCGCGGACGCGGACGATCCCGAGCGGTGGGAGGGCGTCCTGCTGGCGGCGGTGCTCGACCGTCCGGTGAGCCGGTGGCTCCGGGTGCTGGACGTGCGGCTGACCGACTACCACCACTCCGCCGAGCGAGCGGCGGTGGCGCTGGCCGGGCAGGTGCGGCCGCGGCTGGAGCGGTTCTCGTTCGGCTTCGGCTTCGAGTACCTCTTCGAGTCCGGCGTGGGCTCGGCCGGCAGCCGCCTCGACCCGATGGACCACCTCCACAAGGGCCTGGTGCAGACGGACGTCTGGGAGGCGCTGCCCGCCCTGCGCACGCTGGAGCTGGAGGGCGCGTTCCTGTTCCCGTCCGTGGACCACGACGGTCTGACCCGGCTGCGGACCAGGGGCGCCGTGATCGCCGACGGCTCGGTCTTCCTCCCCGGGCGGCTGCCCTCGCTGACCTCCCTGGAGGTGGAGCTGGAGTGCGACGTCTTCGGGGTCGCCTGTTCGGCGGACCAGTTGGACGAGCTCGCGGTCACGGCGGCCTGGTACCCGAACCTGCGCCGTCTCGACCTCGGGAGGCTGGAGTTCGACGCGGGGGCGGACGAGGTGCTCGCCGCGCTCGCGGAGTCGCCGCTGCTGCCGCAGCTGGAGGCGCTGGCGCTCCGGGATCCGCTGGACGGCGAGGGCGAGGGCGAGGGCGACGACGGGGACGGCCCCGGCCTGCCGGCGGCCCTCGCCCCGAGGTTCGCGCACCTGGAGCTGAGGGTGGCGGGCCGGACGGTGCACGGGTGAGCCGGGCGGTGGTCCGGCGTTCGGCGGAGGTCGGTCGGCGGGCGGGAACCCGGCCCGGTGGCTGATCGGCGCGACGGTGCCCCGGCTCCCGCCGGTTCCGGTGGGCGTTCCAGGGAGGGCGTCCACCGGAGCCGCCGGTGTCAGTCGTCGAGGGCCGAGGCGCCGTCGGCCGGGGGGCGGTGCCGCTCGCGCTCGCGGGCGCGGCAGGGGGCGTGACGGGTGAGGGCGTCGCTGCAGTTGGCGGCGGCCATCCGCTGCAGCAGCGTGGCCAGCCGGGTGACGAGCGGACGCACCCGGGCCCGCAGCGCGGCGTCGGCACGGGCGTCGAGGCGCTCGACGGCGGAGCAGATCCGGGTGACGAGGTGTGCGGTACCGCGGAGGGCGCGGCGGAGGTGGCTCACGCGAGTGCAACCGGCGGGTCACCCGGCCGGTTCCGGCCGGGGGTCGGGCGGCCGATGCCAGAGCCGCCCCCGTGCGCCCCGCGTGCCCGGTGCGCGCCCGCGCGGGCGGCCACGACGGGCGCGGCCCGGAGCCGTGGAGGCGCGCGTCGCCGGGGCACCGGTGGGTCCCGTGGTCCCCGCGCGACGGGATCCGGACGGGAATCCGTGCGGATTCGGTCACCTGACGGTGTTCCGGCCGACCGCGGTGCCGAGACTGGTGGCGGCGCCCCGGTCCAGGGGGGAACGGGGCGCCGCCCGGGGTCACCGGGGCCGGAGTGCCCGTCCGTGAACAACTGGCAGTGCTCATGCCATTGTTACAAGATGTGCAGATCTTCTCCACAGTTGCTCCGGGGGTCCTACCATCCTGCGCGGGGACTCCGGAGGCAAGCCCCCCGGCTCCGCCCGTGCGCGCTCGCACCGCCTCGACTCCCGTGGGGGGAAACGTGTCTGACTGGTCGTTGGCCATCGACTTCGGGACCTGTTTCACCACCGCCGCCGTCCGCGCCGAGCCGGCCGGCGGGGTGGGAGGTGCCGCCGGGGCGGGCACGCCGGGCGTCGGCGCGGTCCGGTCCGCCACGGTCCCGGCGGGCACGGTTCCGCCCGGGACCGTGACGGCGGTCGAGATCGAGAACAGCCGTTACCTGCCCTCCCTGGTCTGCGTGGACGGCGACGGCCGGCTGCTCACCGGACGCGCCGCCGTCCAGCTGGCCGCCCAGCGGCCGGAACGCGCCGAACACCACCCCAAACGGGCGCTGTTGCGCCAGCCCGAGGTGCTGCTGGACGACCGGGAGGTGGACACCGTGGCGCTGGTCGCCGCCGTGCTCGCCCGGGCGGCGGACGGGGCACGGGCGCGGCAGGGCGGCACGGTTCCGGCGCGGATCGTGCTCACCCACCCTGCCGACTGGTCCCCGCCGGACCTCGACCGGCTGGTCGAAGCCGCCGCGCTGGCCGGGCTCGCGGGGCCGGAACTGCTCCCCGAACCGGTCGCCGCGGCCCGCTTCCATGCCGCCCACCCGATGGCGGGCGGCGAGGAGGAGGCGGGCGACGGGCCGATCGCCGTCTACGACCTGGGCGGCGGCACCGTCGACACCGCCGTCCTGCGACGGGAGCGCGGCGGCTTCCGGACCGTCGCGGTGGGCGGCGACCCGGACTTCGGCGGCCGTGACCTCGACCAGGTCCTCTACGAACTGCTCCGTGACCGGGCGCTGGACCTCGACCCCGGGCCGTGGGAGCGGCTCCGGACCGACCCGACGCCCGTCGGCGCCCACCAACGCGCCCAGCTGGCGCGGGAGGTGACCCTCGCCAAGGAGGCGCTGTCGGAGACCGGCACGGTGGAACTCGCGGTGCCCGGCTACCCGGACCGGTTCGTGGTGCAGGGCCAGGAGTACCGGGCGGCCGTCACCCCGGCCCTCGCCGCCTCGGTCGGCCTGCTGGAGCGGACCCTCGCCCGGGCCGGTGTGACCGCGGCCGAGCTGGGTGCCGTGGTGCTCTGCGGGGCGGCGGCCCGGACGCCGGCGGTCGGGGACCTGATCGCCGCCCGGCTGGGCACGGCGAGGCTCCGGCTGTCCGAGGACCCCAAGGCCGTCGTGGTCCTGGGCGCGCTCACCGAACCGCCCCCTCCGCCCGGCACCGACGAGGGCGCGGGGGAACAGGAGGCGGAGACGGCGGACGCCCCGGCCCGCTGGGCCGTCCTGCACTACCGGGACGAGGTCGATCCCGGACTCTCCTTCTGAGCCCGCCCGGCGGTGCCGCCCGCACCGGCCGGCCGGTCTCCGCCCCGGCGCCGGACCGCCGACTCCGCCGGACCGCCGACCCTGCGAACTCCGGACCCCGCCGAACCACCGACCCCGCCGACCCGCCGACCCCGCTGGATTACCGACCCCGCCGACCCGCCGACCCGCCGACCGCGTCGAACCGGGTTCCGGCCTGCCCGCAGGCGGCCCCGGCCGCTCCGGAACCGGCCGTCCACCCCGTCCACCCACCCGCCCGAGGACCCGCGAGAACCGCGAGGAACCGCATGGACATCGTGATGCTCGGCCACAGCGCGGCCGGGAAGACCAGCTACCTCTCCCTCATGTACGCCGCCATGTGCGACGGCGTAGAAGGCATGACCCTGCGCGCCGCCGACCGGGACGCCCACCGCTCGCTGCTCGCCGACGCCCGCGCCATCCTGCGCGGCCGCTACCCCCGGGCCAGCGACCGGCCCCGCTGCTACGACTTCGTGCTCTGCCACGAGGGCGACGAGGTCTTCCCGTTCCGCTGGACGGACCACCGCGGCGGCGCACTCACCGAGCACCGCCGCTCCAGCCCGCAGGCCGCCCGGCTGCACGACGACCTGGTCGCGGCCGACGGCATCGTGCTCTTCGTCGACGCCCTCCGCCTGGACACCGACCCCGAGGCGGCGGAGGACGTCCGCCGGCTCGTCGTCCGGGTCCACCAGGCCGTCGCCGACCGCGAGGAGAACCTGACCCCGCTGGTGATCGCCCTCACCAAGACCGACCTGGTGGACCTCGGCGCCCCCGACGCGGAGGAGCGCTTCCTCGGCCCGTTCATGCCGCTGATCGAGGCGGTCCAGGAGACCCGGCACATCCAGGGGGCGTTCATCCCGCTGGTCTGCGGTCCCGAGCCGGAGGGCGTCGCACTGCCCGTGCTGTGGACGCTCCGCTTCGGCATCGTCGGCCGCGCCATGGAGCTGTCGGCCTCGATCGACAGCCTGATGGAGTCGGCCCGGCTCGCGGACCAGCGCGACACCCTGTGGGACCGGCTCAGCAGCTGGTGGGAGGACGAGCCGTCCTGGGCCTCCATCCGCGACCGCGACCGTTCCCGGGCCGCGGCCGAACTGGGGCGCCTGGAGCCGCTGGTGGAGCCGGCCGACCGGCTCGGCGAGCTGCTGGAGGACGTCCTGGCCTTCTGACCGGCCGCCCGTGGCTCCGCTTCCCCGGCGGCGCCCCGCCCGCCGGACCCCGGGCCGGCACCACCGACCCCGCAGCGCCGACTCCACGGCACGGCACCGACCCCGCAGTGCCGTGCGGATCCCGCCGCAGTACGGGATCCCACCGGCCCCCTCACCCTCGAACCCGCGAGACAGCAGAGGACAACCGCGCCATGACCGTCCCCAAGCTCACCCTCACGATGCTCGGAGCCAGCGGCTCCGGCAAGACCGCCTACCTGCACGGCATGTACAACCGCCTCTCGATGGGCGTGCAGGGCTACTACCTCTACGCCACCGACCCCGACCTCGATCTGGACCTCGCCGAGGACTGGGCCCGGCTGCGCCGCACCGGTGCGATGCCCAAGGCCACCTCGGAGCGGCCGATCGGCTACGAGTTCGTGTTCCGCCGGGGGATGCGCGACCTCATGACGATCGACTGCGTCGACTTCCGCGGCAACGCCGCCCTGGACCGCCGCAGCGCGGCCGAGGACGTCGCCCTGCTGGAGGACCGCCTCTCGGTGTCCGACAGCATCATCCTCGCGCTGGACTCCGAGCACGTGGCCGAGTGGGTCCGGCACGGCGCCCCCGGCGGCCTCGACCGGGACGACGACCCGATGGAGATCTCCCGCTTCAGCCGGGCGATCTCCCGGGTCTTCAGCAACCGCCTGGCGGAGGGCGAGCCGGTCCCCGGGGTGACCGTCCTGCTGACCAAGGCCGACCTGCTGGCCGAGCGCACCGGCATGCGGGCGGCCGAGGCGCTCCAGACGGTGGGCCGGAACTTCCCCAAGCTCGTGCCGGTGCTGGCCGGCGACGGCGCCGACGGAGTCACGGTGGCGCTCTGCGCCGTTCAGCTCGGCAACTTCGGCGCGGCGGCCCAGGCCACCGTCGACGCCAGCCGGATCGCCCCGAAGAACCTCCACCTGCCGGTCATCTTCAGCCTCCGCCACTACCTCAGCGAGGGCATCGTGCGGAACCGTCAGGAGATGGGCCGGCTCTCCGCGAGCCTGGACGCCTCGCGCGGTGAACTGGCCGCGCTCAGCCAGGGGTTCCTCGGCGGGTTCTTCAAGGGGGCCGAGAAGACGAACGCCCGGCAGCAGATCGACCGGCTGGTCTCCAGCAGTTCGGCGACCGCGGCCGATCTGCAGAAGGCCCAGGAGCGCTGCCGGGAACTGGACGACGAACTGCGGGGGATCGCCATCTACCGCGACGGCCGACTGCTGACGGACTGAGACCATGACGACGAACACGCCTCACGGGCCGACGCCCGAACCGCTCGGGCAGCCCTTCACCGCCCCCGCTTCCGCTTCCGCCCCCGTCCCCGGCGCGGCGGCCGACCCCGCCGCCGGCTGGTCGGCGGTCGTCTACGGCCGCACCCTGCGGGTCGACCAGTGGTGGCGCGCCCTGCCCGCCGGGGTCGACCGGCAGGGCCCGGTGGGTGACGCGGTGCGCGCCGCCGTCTCCGGCGGCAACCGCCTGGAGGACGGTCCGCGCCCGCTGCTGCACCGCGATGTCCACGGTGTGCTGGTCGGCGCCGCCTGCGACCTCGGCCTGATCAGCCGGACGATGGTCCAGGACCGCTTCGGCCGCCCGCTGTACGGCTTCGTCGGCTGGTACCGGGCCGCCTCGGCCGGGCCGGCGGGCCGGATCCCCGGGCTCGCCGAGCTGACCGGCCACCTGGCCGCGTGGGCCGGTCCGGTGTACGCCGAGTGGACCGCGCTCACCTGGGAAGCGGTCGGCCGGGAGGAGGCCGAGCCGCGTGCCACCCGGCCGGTCGCCGCGCCGTGGCCCGAGCGTGCGCCCGGGGCCGCGTCGGGTGCCGCGTCGGGTGCCGCCGTCCCGCCCCCGGCGGAGGACGTCTGGCGGCCCGCGCATCCGGCCGGGACCCACCTGCTGCCGGAGGCGGACGCGCCCGGCGCCTGGGCGGCCGCCGCGGCCGGCGAGGACCGGTGCGTCCTGGTCACCGGCTGGCGGCGCCGCTCCGACGCCGACACGGACCGGCTCACCCATCTGACCAGCGCGGACTGCCGGGGCTACGAGCTGCTCCGGCCGCCGCCCCCGGTTGTGCCGCCGCCCCGGCCGGCGCCCGCAGCGGGGGCCGGTGCCCGGCCCGGAGGCGGCACCGGCGCCGGACCCGCACCCGCCGCCGAGCGGGGAACGGGCGCGAAGCCCGGGTCGAGGCCCAGGCCCGAGCCCAAGTCCGCTCCCAAGCCCGGGCCGTCCGGGTGGGGCCGGACCGCGCGGGGGCTGGGCCGTCTGGGCAAGGCCGTGGTCGAGGCCTTCTGGTCGGAGGACCCCGAGCAGCAGCAGTCCGCGCGGCACGAGGGCGACCGCCGGGAGGGTACTCCGCAGGCCGGGGAGCGGCAGGCCGCGGACCGGCCGGCGTCCGTCCGGCCGGCGTCCGTCCGGCCGACGTTCGACCAGCCCGCGTCCGACCGTCCGGTGCCGGACGGTCG
>NZ_JBHJRC010000190.1:0-16054 GCF_042261735.1 Kitasatospora sp. NPDC056327
CCCCGGCCGGGGAGCGGGCCCGCTTCGCATGCTCGACAACGCGTGGTGACACCGCCGTTGCCGGGACGAGGGCGGGGAGGGGCGGGGCGGCGCTACTTCTGCCAGCCGATGGTCTCGGGGAGCGGGCTGTGGAAGATGGTGGCGCCCACGTTGGCGAGGCCCTTGCGGAGGCCGTAGATGGAGGGGCCGCTGTAGAGGGGCAGCAGGGCGTGCTGCTGGAGGGCCTTCTGCTCCAGCTTGTTGACGGCCGCGATCTGCTCGCCGAGGTCGGCGATGTCCCCGGTGGCGCGGATCTCCCGGTCGAGCTCGGGAGTGCCGGCCCCGGTGATGTTGGACTCACGGTCCGAGCAGTAGAAGTCGCACAGGTACCGCGCGCCGAAGGGGTCCGTCGAGCGGTTGCCGGAGATGAAGAGGTCGAAGCGGCGCTCGCTGAGCACCTTGGAGAACTCGTTCGAGGAGACCTTGTTGATCTCCAGCTTCACGCCGACGGCCTTGAGCATCGCGGCGAACGCCCCGGCGACGCCCTTCTCGATGGGGTCGTCGCCGAGCAGGGTGTAGCCGAGCTGCAGTTCCTTGCCGTCCTTGGTGCGGATGCCGTCGGCCCCGGGCTTCCAGCCGGCCGCGTCCAGGGTCTTCCGCGCGTCCTCCGGGTCGTGCTTCAGCACGGCGGAGACGTTGTCCTGGTAGCCCCCCTGGAAGCTGTAGAGCACCGCCGAGCCGGGCAGCGCCTCGTTGTAGTCGAGGCCCTGGAAGCGGATCTTCGCTATCTGCGCGCGGTCGATGCTCTCCTGCACCGCCTTGCGGACCTGGATGTCACCGAGGAGCGGGGACTTGGTGTTGAGGTACAGCGCGTACTCGAAGGGGCTGCCGCCGCTGCGGACCTCGGCGTCCTTGACCGTCCGCACCTGCTTGAGGTTCTCCGCGTCCCCGACGGGGGCGTAGTCGATCTCGCCGTTCTTGAAGGCGTTGATCGACGCGGCGCGCTCCAGGTTGACGTAGACGCGCTTGTCGAGCTTGCCCTTGCGGCCCCACCAGTTGGGGTTGCGCACGAAGGTGATGTTGCCGGACTGCGCGTCCCAGGTGCCGACGGTGTACGGTCCGGCGCCCCATTCGGGATGGGCCGTCTTGACGTACGCCTTGTTGAAGTTCTCGACGGTGGCGGCCTGGGGGTGCAGGAAGGTGGTGAACAGCGCGGACCAGGCGGCGTTGACGCCCTTGAAGGTGATGACCGCCTGCTTGTCGTCGGCGCCCCGGGTGACGGAGGTGATGCGGTCGTAGCCGTCGGTGGAGGAGGCCGCGAACTCCTTCTCCGAGCCGTTGTTGGCCTTCCAGGTGGCTTCGATGGCCCGCCAGTCGATCGGGGTGCCGTCGTTGAACACGGCCTTGGGGTTGATGGTGATGACGACCTTCTGGTCGCCGCCCTCCACCGACACCTTCACGTCGCTGTAGTAGTCCGGGTTGTACTGCACCTCGCCGGCGGGCGAGTAGGTGATGGCGTCGGCGTTGTACCAGGACCAGATCCGCAGCGTGTTCAGGGTGCCGTTGACGTTGAAGGGGTTGCCCTGCTCGTCGAAGGTGCCCGCGGTGGTGTAGGTGCCGCCGTCCTTGAGGTTCTCGTACGGCTGCGGGTTGTAGTCGGTGACCGAGGACGCGGCCTTCGCGGTGCCCCCGGTCTCCTGCCCGGCGGAGCCGCCGGAGGAGGACGAGGAGGTGCACGCGGTGGCGGCGACCGAGACGGCCGCGACGAGCGCGAGGGGCAGGGCGAGCTTCCGACGCATGGGTTGTCCTTGCTGGGAATCGATGAGGAGGAGTGGGGCGGGAAGGGTGGCGGAGCCGGTGTCAGACGGCGTGGCAGGCGTACTGGTGGTCGGAGCCGTCCGGAGCGGCGACGGTCGCCGGCCGCTGGGTGCGGCAGCGGTTCCGCACGCTCTCGTCGGCCACCTGGTGGAGCGGACAGCGGTCGACGAACACGCAGCCCTCCGGCAGCCGGGCGGCACTGGGCTGTTCACCCGTCAGGACGATGCGCTCGCGGTGGCGTTCGCGTTCCGGATCGGGCAGCGGGATGGCGGACAGCAGGGCCCTGGTGTACGGGTGCCGGGGCCGGGCGAAGATCTCCTCGGTGGCACCGGACTCGACGACGTGTCCGAGGTACATCACCGCGATGCGGTCGGAGAAGTAGCGCACCACGGCCAGGTCGTGCGCCACCACCAGGTAGGCCAGGCCCAGTTCGCGCTTCAGCCGGGCGAGCAGGTTGATGATCTCGGCCTGCACGGAGACGTCCAGGGCGGACAGCGGCTCGTCGAGGACCAGCAGCCTCGGTTCGAGGGCGAGGGCGCGGGCGATGCCGACCCGCTGGCGCTGGCCGCCGGAGAGGGCGGCGGGGAAGCGGTCGCCCGTGGCGCGGTCCAGGCCCACGAGGTCCAGGAGCCGGGTGACCCCGGAGCGGACGGCCGCCCGGTCGGTTCCGGCGGCCTGGAGCGGTTCGGCCAGCAGGTCGTAGACCGTCAGCCGGGGGTCCAGGGCGTCCGTCGGGTCCTGGAGGACGATCTGGATGTCGCGCCGCAGCTCGCGCACCCGGGCGGCCGTGCCCAGCGTGGCGACGTCGGTGCCGGCCACCTCGACACGGCCGCCCTCGGGGGCGCGCAGCCGCAGCACCTCGCGCAGCGTGGTGGTCTTGCCGCTGCCGGACTCGCCGACCAGGCCGAGGGTCTCGCCGGCGCGCAGTTCGAAGCTGACCCGGTTGACCGCGTGCAGGGTCCCCACCCGGCGCTTGAGCAGGGCGCCCCTGGTCACGGGGAACGTCTTGACGAGGTCCTCGACGCGCAGGACCACCTCCCCCGCGGGGCGCTCCCCGGACCGGGCCGGGGGCACCTGCGCGGCCTCCCCGGCCGGGTCGAGGTTCCCGTCGGCGATCTCCCGCGCGCGGTGGCAGGCGGCCTGGGCCGGACGCCCGGCCGGTGCCGGCGGCTCCGCCGGAGTCGCCCCCGTCGCGCCCGCCCCGTCCACGCCCGGCTCCCGCTCGGTCAGGTCGTCCGTCGCGGTCGGCCCCGTCGCGGTCAGCTCCGGCTCGGTGGTCCGGCACACGTCGACGGCCACCGCGCAGCGGGGCGCGAAGGGGCAGCCGGCGGACAGCCCGACCAGGGACGGCGGCTCGCCGCCGATCGGGACCAGGGGCCGCGCGACCCCGCCGTCCACGGTCGGGATGCTCGCCAGCAGGCGGGCGGTGTAGGGCATCGTCGGACGGCGGAAGAGCTCGTCCACGCCCGCGTGCTCGACGATCCGCCCGGCGTACATGACGGCGACGTCGTCGGCGTGGCCGGCCACCACGCCCAGGTCGTGGGTGATCAGGACGAGGCCGGCGCCGGTCTCGCGCTGGGCCAGGCGCAGCACGTCGAGGATCTGGGCCTGGACGGTGACGTCGAGCGCCGTGGTGGGCTCGTCGGCGACGAGCACCGAGGGCTTGTTGGCGATGGCCAGGGCGATGACGACGCGTTGGCGCATGCCGCCGGAGAACTCGTGCGGGAACGACTTGGCGCGTTCGCGCGGGTCGGGGATGCCGACCAGGTCGAGCAGTTCCACCGCCTCTTCCCAGGCGTCCTTCCTGGACAGCTCGCGGTGCACGCGCAGGGCCTGGGAGAGCAGTCGGCCGACGCTGAAGATGGGCGTGAGCGCGGACATCGGGTCCTGGAAGACCATGCCGATGTCCTTGCCGCGCACCCGGGAGAGTTCCGCGTCGTCCATCGCGGCCAGGTCGCGGCCGCCGAGCAGGATGCGGCCGCCGAGCCGCGCGGTGGGCGGCAGCAGGCCCATGACGGCGAGGGCGGTGGCGGACTTGCCGGAGCCGGACTCGCCGACGATGCCCAGGGTGCGCCCGGGCAGGAGGTCGAAGCCGACGCCGCGCACGGCCTCCACCGGTCCGGCCTCGGAGGGGAAGGTGACGCTCAGGTCGCGGACGGACAGGACGGGTGCGGGCCCGGTGGGTCCCGCCGCGGGCGCGGTGGGTCGAGCGGGTGCGAGGGTCATCGTCGGCCTCCTGCCGCGCCGGTGGTGGACGTGGGGTCGAGGGCGTCGCGCAGGCCGTCGCCGACGAAGGTCATCGAGACGGTGAGCAGCACGGTCAGCCCGGCGGGGAAGGCGAAGAGCCAGGGCGCGCTGGTGATGGTGCCCGCGCCGTCGGCGAGCATCGTGCCGAGCGACACGTCCGGGGTCTGGACGCCGAAGCCGAGGAAGGACAGGGCGGTCTCGCTGAGCACGGTGGAGACCACGCCCAGGGTGAGGTTGACGATGAGCAGGGAGCCCAGGTTGGGGATGATGTGGCGCAACACGATGCGCAGCGGGCGCACGCCCATGTACTCGGCGGCACGCACGTAGTCGCGTTCCCGCAGGGACGTCGACACCGACCAGACCACACGGGCGGTGGACATCCAGCCGAACACGGTCAGGACGAGGATGAGGACCCGCCAGTCGCCCGCCAGCCGGTGCGAGACCAGGGCGAGGATGAGGAAGGAGGGCACGATCAGCAGGAAGTGGATGAGGGCGAGGGTGGCCTTCTCGACCCGGCCCCCCAGGTAGGCCGCGCCGGCGCCCACGACCGCGGCGATGGCGACGGTCAGCAGCGAGACGGTCACCGCGATCACCAGCGAGCGCTGGAGGCCGTGCACGGCCTCGGCGTAGACGTCGTTGCCGCCCTGGTTGGTGCCGAACCAGTGCTCGGCGCCGGGCGGCCGGGTCAGGGCAGCGAAGTCGGCGTCCGCGAAGTGGTACGGGGTGAAGAGGTCGCCGAGCGCGCTGAACAGCACGAGCAGCAGGAGGATCACCACACCGGCGACGGCGGTCCGGTTGCGCAGGAAGCGGCGCAGGTAGAGGCGGCGCCGGCCGAGGTAGCGCCGGTCGTGCGCGCCGGACGGGCGGGCGGCGGCCGGGCCGGGCGCGGCCGCGAGGACGCCCTCGGTGGTCGCTTCGGGACTCACAGGGGTGCCCAACTCAGCTCACCCGCACTCTCGGGTCGAGAAGAACGGTGGCGATGTCCGCGAGGATCGCGCCGACCGCGGTGAGCGCGGCGGCGAAGGCGGCGGTCGCCACGGTGCCGTGCACGTCGTTCTTGTTGATGGTCTGGATGAAGTACTGGCCCATGCCGTTCCAGCCGAAGATCGTCTCGGTGAGGACCGCGCCGGTGAACACGGCCGGGATGCTGAAGGCCACGGACTGGGCGGTGGGGATCAGCGCGGTGCGCAGGGCGTGCCGGCGGACCGCCTGGGCCCGGGTGAGTCCGGTGGCCCGGGCGGTGCGCACGAAGTCGGAGCCGATGACGTCCAGCAGCAGGGAGCGCTGGGTGAGGTGGTAGCCGACGTACCCCGTCAGCGTCAGCGTCAGCGTCGGCAGGATCAGGTGCGCCAGCCGGTCGCCGAGCGTGGCCCAGAACCCTTCGACGTCGGGGGACTTCTCGCCCGCGACGTACAGGAAGTGCCAGCCGGCCTGTTCGTTCAGCCGGATGGCCAGCAGCACCAGGGCGAGTGCGGCGATGGAGACCGGGACGTTGAAGAGCGCCATGGACAGGGCCTGGGCGGTCCGGTCCCGCCAGCCGTACTGGCGCGAGGCGGTGTGGACGGCGAGCGCGACACCGACGACGACGGACAGGACCGTCGCGCCGATCACGAGTTGGGCGCTGACCAGGGAGCGGTGGCCGATCTCCCCGTTCACCGCGACCCCGACCGGGGAGCGGCCCCAGTCGAAGTGGAGGACCACCCCGGTCAGCCAGTCCCACCAGCGGTGGAGCAGCGGCTCGTGCGGGTCGAGGTTGTAGGGGGCCAGGGCCCGGGAGATCTGCTCCTCGGTGCGGACCGGGCGCAGCTCCTTGAAGTTCGAGCGCGGGTCGAGGAACCAACTGGCCAGGAAGTAGGTCGCGTTGGTGGCCACGGCGATGACCAGGAACCAGCCCGCGGCTCTGCGTGTCACGTACCGGAGCACGGATGCCACCTCCCCACCGGATGCGGCGGGTGCGCCTGGGAGGCGCCGGGGGTGGGGCAGGAGCGAGGCATGCGGGTGGAACTTTCTGGATCCAGGGGGTGGGTGCACGACCGTGCGGGGACCAGTCTGTGTGCGAGCGACACTCCGCGCCAGGGATCGAGGCGTTTGGACACGAAGACGAAACACCCCCGTTGCAGACGGACGTGTCCGCGTCATGTTTGCTTCGCGTCGCAGGTGGGAGGGGTCGCCGCGATCCCCTGGACCGCGGTCGGACCCGACCCCCCGACACGCGCCGGAACGCGTGGACGCTCCGTACGACCGCCTCGGCCGATCGTCGTATTGACGCGGCGGAAGGCCCGCACCCAGAGTTCACATGTGAACTCATCGGGAGGGGTGCGGTCGTGAAGTTCCTGGCAAGCACATTGGTCCCCAAGAGGAGCAGGGGCCCGGGGAGCCCGCCGCTCAGCAGGGCGGAGCGGTACACCGAGCTGATCGAACTCGCACAGTGGGCCGAGCGGACGGGGTACGACGCGTTCGGGGTCGGCGAGCGCCACAACCCGGACCTGCTGTCGGCGTCACCCGCGGTGATCCTGTCCAACATCGCCGCCCGGACGTCCCGGATCCGGCTCGTCACCGCGGTCGCGGTGCTGTCGCTCACCGACCCCGTCCGCTCCGCGGAGGACTACGCCACCCTCGACCAACTCAGCGGAGGCCGGCTCGACCTGATCATCGGCAAGGGCGGCGACCCGGTCGCGCCGAGCGTCTTCGGCGTCGACCCGGCCGACCTGTGGGACCGGCTGGAGGAGGGCTACGGGCTGCTCCGGCGGCTGTGGCGGGAGGAGACGGTCACCTGGGAGGGCCGCTACCGGCCGAAGCTGACCGGGGCCTCCCTCGAACCACGCCCGTTCCAGCGGCCGGCACCCCGGGTCTGGCACGGCTCGGCCACCGACCGGCGCTCCACCGAACTGGCCGCGCGCTGGGGGGACCCGCTGTACTCGGCCAACGGCACCGCCCGCGTCGACCACTACCTGGACCTGGTCGCCCACTACCGCGAGCGGCTCGCCTTCCACGGCCACGACCCCGACACCGCGCTGGTCGGCGTGGGCGTGCACTCCCCCGTCATCGCCGACCGCTCGCAGGACGCCCTGGCGATCGCCCGGCCGATGTTCGAGGCCTCGGTCGCGGAACACTACGGCGACCGCACCCGGTTCCCGTTCGACTCCCTGGAGGACTTCCTCCGGAACGGGTCGGCGCTGGTCGGCACCGCCGAGCAGATCACCGAGAAACTCCTCGGCCTGCAGCGGAGGTTCGGCAACCAGGTGTTCGGCGTGGGGGTGGAGGGGTTCTTCTCGACCTACACGACCGAACTGGCCGTCACCCGCGGCCACCTCGAACGGTTCTTCGCCGAGGTCGCCCCCGTGCTGCGGGCCGAGGTCCCCACCACCGTGTGGGAGTGACCGTCAGTCCGACGGCTCCCGGCGCACATGGGCCCGGATCTTCGCGGAGATGGCGATCAGCCGGTCCACCTCCTCCGCGGTCAGCGCGCCGATCAGCTCCTCCCGGATGTGCCGGGCGCGGTACGCCTGCGCCCGGCGGAACACCGACAGCCCGTGCGGGGTGAGGGACACCGCGGTGGCACGGGCGTCACCGGGCACCGGCCGCCGCTCCACCAGCCCGCGCCGCTCCATGCGTCCGACGTGCTGGTGGAGCCGGCTCTTGCCGAACATCAGGACCTTCGCGAGTTCGAACGCGCGCAGCGTGTGGCCCACGGCGTTGCCCAGTCCGTCCAGCACCTGCCAGTCCGGCTCGGAGAGCCCGGTGTCCTGCTGGAGCCTGCGGGTCAGCACCTGCCACAGCTCGGCGTCCATGTGGAAGAAGGCGTCCCACAGCGCACGTTCGCGCTCTCGCTGCCGCATGGCTCCACACTGTAGCGAGGCACCGCCGGCGGCGGGCAGGCCGGGGAGCGGCTTCCCCGGTGCGGGCCCGCGCCGCGCGTCGGCGCCGGGCGGGTCCGCGCGGGTCCGCGCGGGTCCGCGCGGCGCGGGACGGATCGGCGCCCGGAGCCTCCTCAGGCGCGGAAGGTCGTCCGGTAGTCCGACGGCGAGGTGCCGACGTGCCGGTGGAAGGCGGCACGGAACGCCGCGGGGCTGCCCAGCCCGCTGAGGCGGGCGACCTGCTCGACGGGAGCGGCCGTCGTCTCCAGGAGCTCTCGGGCCCAGTCGATCCGCGCGGCGGTCAGCCAGGCCATCGGCGAGGTGTCCGTCTCGTGCTGGAAGCGGCGGATGAACGTGCGGCGCGACATGTGCGCGCGCCGGGCCAGCTCGTCCACGCTGTGGCGGTGCGCGAGGTTGTCGAGCATCCAGGCGCGGACCGGGGCCAGCTCGTCACCGCGGCCGACGGGCCGGAAGCGGTCGATGAACTGGGCCTGGCCACCGGGGCGCTGCGGCGGTGCGACGAGCGCGCGGGCCCGGTCGTTGGCGGCCGCGGCGCCGTGGTCGCGCCGGATGATGTGCAGGCACAGGTCGATGCCGGCGGTCACCCCGGCGGAGGTGAGGATGTCGCCGTCGTCGACGTAGAGCTGGTTCGGACGGACGTCGACGAGGGGGTAGCGGCGCTGGAGGTCGGCGGCGTCCCGCCAGTGGGTCGTCGCGGGGCGCCCGTCCAGCAGCCCGGCGGCGGCCAGCGCGAACGCCCCGGTGCAGATGGACACCAGGCGCGCGCCGCGGGCGTGCGCCGAGCGGATCGCCGCCAGGACCGCGGGGGGCGGTGGAGCCTCCGGGTCCTCGTACCCGGGGACGACGACGGTGTCGGCGTCCCCCAGCGCCTCCAGGCCGGCGGGCGCGGTGACCGTGAAGCCGCCGCAGTGGACCGGCCCGGCCCCCGGGTCCGCGCAGACGGTGACCCGGTAGTGCGGTTCCGGCCCGAAGGCCTGCACCGGTATGCCCAGGTCCAGCGGGAGGACGCCGGGCAGCGCCAGCACGGCGACCCGGTGCGCGGCCGGGCCGCCGGGCGCGCTCCCGGGCCAGGGGTGCGGCCGGCCTGCGGACCCGTTCGCGGGCCGGTGTCCTTCGGCGGTCGACATGGCACGATCCTAGCGACAATGGCCCCCCGTGCCACTGTCGGCCCCGGGCACGGCGTTCGTAGCCTGCGTCCATGGACTTCTCACTCGACCTGCCGACCGGCCCCCTCGCCGAGGCCGTGCTCGCCGCCGCACGGGCCTCCGAGAGCCCGGCGGTGGCCAACCACAGCGTGCGCAGCTTCCTCTTCGCCCAGATCCTCGCCGCCCACGAGGGCTGCCTGGAGGACTCCGCCTACGACCGCGACCTGCTGTTCGCCGCGACCGTCCTCCACGACCTCGGCGCGGGCGACCTGGCGGCCGGCGAGGCCCGCTTCGAGGTCGAGGGCGCCGACCTCGCGGCGGCTCTCCTGCGGCGCCACGCCGTCCCCGAGGCGGACGTCGACCGGGTGTGGGAGGCGATCGCCCTGCACACCTCGCCCGGGATCGCGGAGCGCCGCGGCCTGCTCTGCCACCTCACCCGTGAGGGCGTGGGCACCGACTTCGGACGCAACGCGGAAATCGTCGCCCGCTGGGAGAAGCGGATCCACGCCGCCCACCCCCGGCTCAGGATGGTCCGCTCCCTCGTCGACGCGATCGTGGAGCGCGCCGCCCGCTCGGAGGCCGCGGCCCTCCGGTACACGCTCGGCGGCGAACTCCTGCACGAACGCCGGGCCGCCGGGGTCACCACCCTGGAACTCGCCGCGGCCTCCTGCCCCTGGGGCGAGTAGCCGGCCGCCGCCCGGGGCCCCGCCGGAGCGTCCTTCGCGGCGGCTTCCTCCGTGTTCCGGACGGGACGACGTCCCGGGCGGCCGGGCCGCCCGGGACGGTCGGGACGGTCGCGCGGTACGGGCTGCTGCCGGGCGCGGTGATCGACGCCGACCCCGGCGAGCGCGGTGGTGCGCTTCGCGGTCACCCGCGTGCAGGACCCGCCACAGCCCCCGGGTCCTTGTTCCCGGTGCGGTACCGCCCGCTGCCGCAGTGGTCGGAGCCCCGGAACGCCCCGGACCGGTCGCCCGCCCCGGGGCCGGGCTACCCCGCGGCGGTCAGGGTGGCCGCCGGGCCGCCGATCCTCGTCCAGCGGGTGGGGTCGCCGCTGGGTGCCTCGTAGACGGCGCTGCGGTCGGGCGCGAGGCGGAAGATGTGGTCCTTCGTGACGGCGAACCCGGCCCCCGCCTCGCTGACGGGGTCCCAGAACTGGGGCCGGCGGCTGTAGCGCAGGAAGGTGCCCCGGTCGGGGCTGGTGGCGAACACGTCCGACGGGCCGGCGTAGAGCTCCTGGGCCGGGCCGCCGATGAGGCTCCAGTCGCTGCCCGTGCCGTCCCACTGGAGCACCTGCCTGCGGTCCGGCGAGAGTCCGTAGAGGTGGGTGTCGCTGACGGCGAAGGCCGCCCCCTCGTTGCCCACGTAGGGCCAGAAGTCCTTCTCCTCGTCGTAGCGGAAGATCCGGGTGTTGCGCGGATCGGTCGCGAACAGGCCCGCCGCGCCCCCGAACAGCCGCCCGGCCGGGCCGCCCACCCTGGTCCAGCCGGTTCCGGTGCCGTTCCAGCGGAAGACGCCGGTGTGGTCCGGGGCGAGGCGGTAGAGCCGGCTGCCGCTGATCGCGAAGTCCGCGCCGGGCTCGCCGACGGGCGTCCAGCTGCCGGGGGTCCCGCCGTAGCCGAGCAGCCGCTTGTCGTCCGCGTCCACGACGAACACCCCGGCCCGTCCGGCGACGACCCGCTCCGCCGGGCCCCCGATGCGGGTCCAGGCCGTGCCGCTGCCCTGCCATTGGTAGACGGCCCGGTCGTCCGGGGAGATCGAGTACAGCGCGCCCGGCGCGGAGGGCACGACCGCGGACCGTGCCGACGGTTCGGGCACCGTGACGGGCGGGACGTCCGGTGTGCCCCGGTCCTGCGGGGTGCTCGACGCCCCGGGCGGCGGCGCCGAGGTCGCACCGGCCGCCGGCGCCCCCGGCGCGGTTGTCCCGTCGCCGGGAGGCAGGGCGGCCGACGGAGGCGCCGTCAGGGCGGCGGTACCGGACGGAGGAGCGGACGGCGACCGGGGGGCCGTCGACAGCGGCCCCGGCAGGGGCGCCCTGTCGGCCGGGGACGGAACCGGGGCGGGCGCCGTCGGCGCCCGGCCGTCCGCCCCCGGGGAGGCCGGACCGGCAGGGGTTCCACCCGCGGACCAGGACGGGGAGGGAGCCGGGGGCCCCGCGGAGTCGACGACCGCCGGCACGTGCCGGATGTCACCCGCGTACGGCACCGACGCACCCGGCACGGCGACCGGCCCGCCGACCCGGGTGCCGAGCAGCACCCCGGCCAGCACCAGCACCACGGCCGCCAGGACGGCGGTGACCGCCCGGGAACGCCTCCGCCCCGGACCGGCGGCGGGCCCGCCCGTGGACGGGGCGACGCGCACCGGGCCGAGGCGGACAACGGGGCCGGGCGGACAGTCGTCCGCACCGCCGACGACCTCGCCGCGGACAATCCGGGGAAGCGGTGGGCGGTACGGCACCGCGAGGGACCGGCCGTACGTCGCCAGGCTCCGGGCGGCGGCCTCGCGTTCCCCGGTCACGTGGTCCCCGGCCCCGGCTTCCCCGGCCCCACGGTGCCCGACGAGGTCACCGGCCGTCCGCCGCAGCACCGGCAGGTGCGCCCGCGCCCGGTCGATCACCGCCGGCTCGGTGCCGGGCAGCCGGTCCTCGTCCGCCCGGGTGCGCGTCCCGGGCCCGACGGCCGGCCGCCCGGTGGTGGTCGGTTCCGCTTCCGGGTCCACCTCCCGCTCCGGTGCAGCCGGCTGCTGCGCCGCCCGCCGCACCTCCTCCGCGGTCCGCCGCAGTCGCCGCACCTCGGCCAGACAGCGCGCGACCTCCCGCAGGCGGGACCGGCGCGGCTCCGCCGCGTCCCCGCCGGCCCGCCCCGGCGGAGCCGCACCGGTGCCGTCCGGGGCCCGGTCGCCCAGTTCCCCCCGCAGTTCGGCCACGGCCGCGGTCAACGCGCGGATCAGCTCGTCCGCCTCCGCCACGTCCGCCTCGGCCCGGCTCTGCGCCTGCCGGGCCCGGTCGATCGCCTGCTGCGCGTCGGCCCGCCCCCGCGCCGGACGCCGCACACCCCGGGCCGCGGCCGCAGCCTCCTCGTGCAGTCGAGCGGCGCGGGCCAGCAACACCCTCCGGGCCTGCGGCTCCGGCGCCCGGTCGTGAACCAGCCGCTCCAGCAGATGCCACGGGATGTCCTTCTCCCCCGACCGGTACTCGCTCCAACTGGTCTTGCCCGCGCGGTGGCGCCGGGCGAGTTCGCGGACGGTGATCCCGGACGTCACCTCCCGCACGAACCGTGCCAGGTCGTCAGCCTGGTCGGTCTCCCCCTTGAGCCGCCCCTGCGGGCGTCCGACACCAGCCACCCCGTACCCCCTCGGCCTGTCCACGGCCCGCCCGGACCGCTCGTCTCCCCGACCGGACAGGCCTCTGTCGGTACACCATCAGACACGCCCGGCCGCACGGCCTCCACCGTTTCTTCGGACAAACTTTTCCGGACGGCGACACCCGGCGCGGGGCCCGCGCCGCCCGGCCTCCACCGGCGGGCGCCGGCCGAGGCCGGGCGCGGCCCCCTGCGAGGTGCGGCCCCGGCGGTTCCTCCGTGCGCGGGACCGCACCCGGTCGGCCGGCGGGCCCCTCGGGGTCTCACCGCTTCGTGAGGCGGGCGGTGGCCGGGAGGCCGACGAGGAGGAGGAGCCCGGCCGCGGCGGCGTAGGCGAGGTGGTGGCCGGAGAGCGGGAGGTCACCGAGCCCCGGTCCGCCCACGGCCTGGGCGGTGCCGGCCAGCACGGTGGGCCCGATCCCGCTGCCGATCTGCAGTGCGGTGGCCGTCACCGCCGAGGCCGTGCCGTGCGCCCGGTCGGGCACGTTGCGCAGGCCCGTGACCGTCATGGCGGGGAAGGCGAGGCCCTGACCGATCCCGGTGACGACCAGGCCCGCCAGGACCGGCCCGGCGTACGGGCTGTCCTCCCCCGCCGCACACCACAGCAGCACGCCGCCGGCCGTCAGGAGAAGGCCGGTCAGCAGGAGGGGGCGCGGACCGCGGGACTTCATCAGCCGCCCGCAGAGCAGCGCCGCGCCGGCCACGGCGAGGCTGACCGGAAGGACCGCCAGGCCCGAGGAGGCCGGGGACATGCCCCGCACCTGCTGGAGGTAGAGGGGCAGCAGGAACAGCGAGCCGGTGACGCAGAAGTAGAACGCGGCGGCCACGACCGCCGCCGTCCGGACACCGCGGGTGCGCAGGAGGTCCCCGTCCAGCAGGACGGCGTCCCCCGCCCGGGTACGGCCGCGGTACCACCAGAGGCCCCCGGCGGCCACGGCCGCGAGCAGCGTCACGGCCGCGAGCGGACCGCCCCCGGGACGGGCCGCCACGTCCGCGCCGAGGATGACCAGCGTGATCGCCGCCACCAGCGCCCCGGCACCCGGCAGGTCCAGCGCACCACGGCGGTGCGGCACGCCCGCCGGCAGCCACCGCACGGCGGCCGCCACGGTGCCCACCGCCACCAGTGCCTGGAGCGCGAACACCCACCGCCAGCCGGCGGCGCTGGTGATCACACCGCCCAGGACCAGCCCCGCCCCGTAGCAGCCCGCCTGGGCGGAGGAGAACACCCCCAGCGCGCGCGAGCGCATCGGCCCGTCCGGGTACACCGACATCAGCAGCGCCGTGGCCGCCGGCATGGTGACCGCCGCACCCGCACCCTGCAGCACCCGCCCCACCACGACCACCCAGAACACCGGCGCCGCGAACGCCAGGACGGCGCCGGCGGCCAGGGTCACCAGGCCACCGGCCAGCACCCGCCGGCGGCGCAGCCGGTCGGCCATCGCCCCGCCGCACAGCAGCAGGCCGGCGAACGCGAGGGCGTAGCCGGTCACCGCCCAGGACAGGTTCTGCGCCGACGTCCCGAACCGTGCGCCGATGGACGGCAGCGCGCTGTTGAGGACGGCGACACCGCCCGCGTCGAGGCCCGCCGCCGCGCTCAGCACGACCAGCGGCGCGTACCGGACGGGCCCCGGCCCGCCGGGGCGGGCCCGGACGGCGGGACCGCCGGACGCGGACGGGGAGAGCGGGGCCGGGGAGAGCGGGGCCGGGGAGGTCGGCTCACCGGGGTGGCGCGCGGGCATGGACGGACTCCAGGGACGGCGGACGCGGGGAGGTCGCACGGCAGGGCACCGCGCGGGCACGGCTGCGGCCCGGCACAGCAGGCCGTCCGGCCGTCCGGCCGCACCGCGCGGCACGATCGGCAGCCAGTCTGGAACGCGGCCCGCACCACGACGAGACACCGCCCCGGGCAGGCACCGCCGGGGGTGGCCCTGGCAGGGCTACCCCCGGCGCCGGAACCGACCCGATACTCGACGCATGGCACCATCAGCGGCACCTCCCGAACTGGCCCGCTTCCTCCGCGCCCGCCGGGCCCGGCTCACCCCGGAAGCCGCGGGCCTGCCCCGTACCACCACCCGCCGGCTCAGCGGCCTGCGCAGGGCCGAGGTCGCCACCCTCGCCGGCATCAGCCCCGAGTACTACACCCGGCTCGAACAGGGCCGTCAGCGCCGCCCCTCCCCCGAGGTCCTGGACGCCCTCGCCACCGCCCTGCAGCTCGACGCCGACGCCCGCCGGCACCTCCACCACCTCGCCGCCGGCACCCCCGCCCGCCCGGCGGGCACCACCCCCGCCCTCCCGGACGTCCCCGAGGCCACCCTCCGGCTGCTCGACTCCCTCACGCCCTGGCCCGCGCACGTGGTCACCCCCGTGCGCGACGTCCTCGCCTGGAACGCCGCCGAGGCCTGGCTGCTCCTCGACTACGACGAACTGCCGGCCGAGCAGCGAAACTTCGCCTGGTTCGTCTTCTGCGACCCCCGGGCACCGCAGCTCCTCACGGACTGGGAGAAGACGGCCCGCGGCAACGTCCACCGCCTGCGGCACGCGATGGCCGCCGACCCGCACAACGAACGCGGCACCCGGCTCGTGGCCGACCTCACCGAACACAGCACCCGGTTCGCCGAGTTCTGGGAGGAACACGACGTCCGCGGACCCGCCACCGGCAGCCACGGCTTCCACCACCCCCTGGCCGGCCGCCTCGACCTCGACTACACCGCCTACGTGATCCCCGGCCCCCACAAGCTCGAACTCGTCGTCCTGACCGCCCCCGAGGGCTCCCCCACCCACACGGCCCTGACCCGGTCCGCGACCACGCGCCACTGACCCCGCCGCACCCTCCCCCGCGCCGGCGCCGGCGGAGTCCGAGCGGGAGGCTCCGACAGGGGCGGTGCCCCGGGAGGGACCGCCCTCCCCGCCGGAGAAACGGTGAATCCGTCGAACGACGGGCCGCTCGCCGCTTTCCCGGTCCTCGGGCGCTGTTCGCCACCCGGATCCGCACAGTTCGACAATCGGAAGGAAAGCACGACTCATTCCGCAATCAACCGAGTTCGTGGACGTTTGGCCCGATCTCCCCTTCCGGGGCACCGAACCGGTGGATAACGTGCCATGGCATGTAACCGACAGGAATGTCACCGGCAGAGAGGTCGTCCGATGAACGTCCGCAAGAAGCTCGCCACGCTGGCTGCCGCGGTCCCGCTGTTGTTGGGCGCGGGGGTTGCGGCCGCGCCGGCCGCATCGGCCACGGAGACCTGCGGCAGCGGCTACGTCTGCATCTACGAGGGCGACTTCTGGGACGGGAACCATCACGCACTGGTGTACCGGTTCTACGAGTACGGGACCTACAACGTGTACAACCTCATCGGCCAGTACACCGTGTTGAACTGCCAGACGGACGGCGCGGGGGCCACGGGTTACACGGGCTGGAACGGCGGGGGAAGCGTTGCCTGGTCGCTCCCGACCAACAACTGCGGAGGGGGCCTCAGGACGGACCTCACGTCCACGTACTCCGTGCGGCTGTACGCCTGATCGCTCGCGCCCGCGCGACCGGCCGAGCCGGCGCGAGCGCCGGGAACGCGGGGAGAGGCAAGAAGCGCGGGCGGCCGACGGGGCCGCCCGCGCCAGGGCGCGCTTGCGGACC
>NZ_JBHJRC010000191.1:0-15979 GCF_042261735.1 Kitasatospora sp. NPDC056327
GCAGTGGGCTGATGCGTCGTGGTGGTGATTCGCCGGAGCGGTTGTTCGCCGCGCTGGGGCGGTTGTGGGCGGACGGGGCCGTCGACTGGAGGCCGCCGGCGACCACGGCCACGGGGGCGGTGCGTGTGCCGTCGTACGCCTTCCAGCACCAGCACTACTGGCTCCACCCCACCACCGCGGCACCGGCCGGTGACGGCCGGATCGACCACCCGGTGCTGCGGGACGCCATGGAACTCCCCGACGACAACGGCGTGGTGCTGACGGGACGGCTCGCCACCGCCGCGCAGCCGTGGCTCACCGAGCACGTGATCTCGGGCTCGCCCCTGCTGCCCGGCGCGGCGTTCGTGGACCTGGCGCTCCGGGCCGGCGAGTACGTCGGCTCCCCGTCGGTCGAGGACCTGACGCTGGAGGCACCGCTGGTGGTGGCGGACGGTGTCCAGGTGTCCGTGACCGTCGGCCCCGACCGGGCCGGCCGGCGCAGCCTCTCGATCCACTCCCGGACGGACGGCGAGTGGGTGCGGCACGCCGGCGGGACCCTGGGCGCCGAACCCGTCGCACCATCGGATCCGTGGGCACGGCAGTGGCCGCCGCAGGCCGAAGCCGTCGGCCTCGACGCCTTCTACGACGACCTGGCCGACGCCGGGTTCGCCTACGGCACGGCCTTCCAGGGCCTGCGGGCGGCCTGGCGCGACGGCGACACCCTCTACGCGGAGGTGGCCGCACCCGTCGGCGAAACCCGGTTCGTCCTGCACCCCGCCCTGCTCGACGCCGCGATCCAGACCGTGACCGTGGCCGACGACCGGGCGAAGATGCCGTTCTCCTTCGCCGGGATCTCCTGCCGGAGCGGCGCCGAGCACGCCCGGGTCCGGCTGACCCTGACCGGCGAGGACACCTGCGCGATCGCCCTCGCCGACCACTCGGGCGCGCCGGTCGCCGGGATCGCCTCGCTGACCCTGCGCCGGCCGACCGGGGCCACCGCGCGCGACGTGCCGTACCGGGTGGCGTGGCCGGTCCTGGAAGCGGCGACCACCGCACCGGACGTCCCGGTCCACCACGCCGCATCGCCCGTCGAGACCCTGCGGGTGATCCAGGACTTCCTCGCCACGGACACCCCGCGGATGGTGGTCGCCACGCGCAACGCCGTGCCGGTCCGGCCGGGCGAGGACGTCGACCCGCAGGCCGCCGCCGTCTGGGGCCTGGTCCGGTCGGCCGCCACCGAGCACCCCGGCCGGTTCGTGCTGGTCGACCGTCAGGACGGCGACGAGGTCCGGCTGGCCGGCGACGAACCCCAGCTCGCGCTCCGGGCCGGCGCCGTCCACGTCCCCCGCCTCGAACGGGCGCGGACCGAACCGCTGCCCTCGCCGCTCGGCCCGGTGGGCACGGTGCTCGTCACCGGCGGCACCGGCACCCTGGGCGGCACGATCGCCCGCCACCTCGCCGTCCGGCACGGCGTGCGGCACCTGCTGCTGGTCAGCCGGAGCGGCCCGGACGCCCCGGGCGCCGCCGCGCTGACCGCCGACCTGGCCGCCCTGGGGGCGACCGCCGTCGTCGTGGCGTGCGACGTGTCCGACCGGGATGCGGTGGCGCGGCTGCTCGCCGACCACCCGGTCACCTCGGTGATCCACGCGGCGGGCACGCTGGCCGACACCGTCGTGGAGTCCCTCACCCCGCAGCAGTTCGCGCGCGTGTGGGAGCCGAAGGCCCTCGCGGCGCGGCACCTCCACGAACTGACCTCGGACCTGGAGGCGTTCGTGCTCTTCTCGTCGGCGGCCGGCGTGCTGGGCGGCGCCGGCCAGGCGAACTACGCGGCGGCGAACGCCTACCTCGACGGCCTCGCCGCCCACCGGCACGCCCAGGGCCGGCCGGCCGTGTCGCTCGCCTGGGGCTACTGGGCGGAGGCCAGTGGCATGACCGGAGGCCTGACCGCCACCGACCGGCACCGCCTGGCCAGGGCCGGTGTGCGGGCGCTGCCGACGGCGGACGCGCTGGCCCTGTTCGACGCCGCGCTGACCGCCGGCGTCCCCACCCTCGCCCCCGTCGGGTTCGACCTGCCGGCCCTGCGCCGGGCCGGCGACCCGCCCGCCCTGCTGCGGGAGCTGGTACGGCCCCGGCGCAGGCGGACCGCCGACCGGGTGTGGACGCAGGACGACGTGCTGCGGCTCGTCGTGGGCCAGGTCGCCCTCGTCCTGGGGCACGCGTCACCGGAGGCGGTCGACCCCGACCGGGCGTTCACCCACATCGGGTTCGACTCCCTCACCGCCGTGGAACTGCGCAACCAACTCGACGCGGACACCGGTCTGCGCCTGCCCGCCACGCTCGTCTTCGACCACCCCACCCCGGCCCGCCTCGCCGCCCACGTGCACGCACGGCTGCACGGCACCGGACCCGATCCCCTGCTCGCCGAACTCGACCGGCTCAAGTCCACCCTGGACGCGGCGGCCGCCGAGGCCGACTACGAGACCGTCGCGGCCCGCCTCGAAGGGCTCCTCGCGGCCTGGACCGCCAAACGCACCGGCTCCGCGGCCGGTGTCGACGAGGCCAGCGACGACGAACTGTTCAGCCTGCTCGACGACGCGCACCGCAGGACCGAGGTCATCCGCTCGGGCGAGTCCCGCAACGCTTAGGAGTAGCGATGTCCGACGAAGAGAAGCTCCGCACGTACCTCAAGCGCGCCACGGCCGACCTGGGGGTGCTCGGCAAGCGCCTCTCCGCCATGGAGGAGGCCGCGCGCGAGCCGATCGCGATCATCGGCATGGGCTGCCGCTACCCGGGCGGAGTGGAGTGCCCGGACGGCCTCTGGCGGCTCGTCTCGGACGGCGCCGACGCGATCACCGAGTTCCCGCCGGACCGCGGATGGGACGTCGTCCACGACCCCGACCCGGACCGGCCGGGTACGACCTACAGCCGGTCGGGCGGTTTCCTCGCCGACGGCGCCGGCTTCGACGCCGACTTCTTCGGGATCTCGCCGCGTGAGGCGCTGGCGATGGACCCGCAGCAGCGGGTGCTGCTGGAGACCGCCTGGGAGACCTTCGAGCACGCCGGCATCGACCCGACCACGCTCGGCGGCAGCCGCACGGCCGTGTTCACCGGCCTGTGGTCCTCCGGCTACGGCAACCAGCCGCCGCCGGACCTCGAAGGTTTCCTCGCCACCGGAACGGCCACCAGCGCCACGTCCGGGCGGGTGTCGTACCTGTTGGGGCTGGAGGGTCCGGCGGTGTCGGTGGACACGGCGTGTTCGTCGTCGCTGGTGGCGATCCATCTGGCGGCGCAGGCGCTGCGGGCGGGTGAGTGCTCGCTGGCGCTGGCCGGCGGGGTGACGGTGATGGCGACGCCGGCGGGGTTCGTGGAGTTCTCGCGGCAGCGCGGCCTCGCGGTCGACGGCCGGGTGAAGGCGTTCGCCGAGGCGGCCGACGGGACGTCCTGGGGCGAGGGCGCGGGCCTGCTGCTGCTGGAGCGGCTGTCGGACGCGCGTCGCAACGGGCACCGGGTGCTGGCGGTGGTGCGGGGTTCGGCGGTCAACCAGGACGGCGCGTCGAACGGCCTCGCGGCGCCGAACGGTCCGTCGCAGGAGCGGGTGATCCGTCAGGCGCTGGCCAACGCCGGACTGTCCACGGCGGACGTGGACGCGGCGGAGGCGCACGGCACGGGGACGACGCTCGGTGACCCGATCGAGGCGCAGGCGCTGCTGGCGACCTACGGCCAGGGGCGGGACGAGCCGCTGTGGCTGGGGTCGGTGAAGTCCAACATCGGCCACACCCAGGCGGCGGCCGGTGTGGCGGGCGTGATCAAGATGGTGATGGCGATGCGGCACGGCGAACTGCCGCGGACCCTGCACGTGGACGCGCCGACCTCGCACGTCGACTGGTCGGCGGGCCGGGTCTCGCTGCTCACCGAGGCCCGCCCGTGGCCGGAGACGGGGCGTCCCCGCCGGGCCGGCGTCTCGGCGTTCGGCATCAGCGGCACCAACGCGCACGTGGTGATCGAGGCGGCCGACGAGGAGCCGGCGCCTGGTTCGGCGGAGCCGGCGGGCGGGGTGGTGCCGTGGGTGCTGTCGGCGAAGTCGGAGCCGGCGCTGCGGGACCAGGCACGGCGGCTGGGGGCGTTCCTGGCCGGGCACCCGGGGGTCGGCGCGGCTGCGGTGGGCCGGGCACTGGCGGGGCGGTCGTGCTTCGAGCACCGGGCGGTACTGAACGGTGTCGGGGCTTTGGGGGCTCTGGCGGAGGGGCGGTCGGTGCCGGGTCTGGTGACGGGTGTGGCCGGTGCGGTGGGCCGGTCGGTGTTCGTGTTTCCGGGGCAGGGTGCGCAGTGGGTGGGGATGGGTGGGGAGTTGTACGTCTCGGAGCCGGTGTTCCGGGAGGTGGTGGATGCGTGTGATGCGGCGTTGGCGCCGTTCACGGACTGGTCGTTGGTGGAGGTGTTGACGGGTGGGGGTTCGCTGGAGCGGGTGGATGTGGTGCAGCCGGCGCTGTTCGGGGTGATGGTGGCTTTGGCGGCGTTGTGGCGTGCCCATGGTGTGGAGCCGGATGCGGTGGTGGGGCATTCGCAGGGGGAGATCGCGGCGGCGTGCGTGGTGGGGGCGTTGTCGTTGGAGGATGCCGCGAAGGTGGTGGCTCTGCGGAGCCGGGTCCTGGTGGCTCTGGCGGGCCGGGGCGGGATGGTGTCGGTCGGCCTCGGGCACGAGCGGGCGGTCGGGTTCGTGGCCCGCTGGGGCGACCGGCTGACGGTGGCGGTCGTCAACTCGGCGGACAGCGTGGTGGTCTCGGGTGACCTGGACGCGCTGGAGGAGCTGCTGGCGGCCTGTGAGGCCGACGGTGTCCGGGCCCGCCGTCTGCCGGTCGACTACGCCGCCCACTCGGCCCAGGTCGAGGCGATCCGCGAGCAGCTGCTCACCGACCTCGCCGACGTCCGGCCCCGGTCCGCCGAGATCCCCTTCTACTCCACCGTCACCGCCGAACCGGTCGACACCGCCGGGCTCGACGCCGGCTACTGGTACCGCAACCTCCGCGAACCCGTCCTGTTCGACCGGACCACCCGACTGCTGCTCGACCACGGGCACACCGTCCTCGTCGAGGTCAGCCCCCACCCGGTCCTGGTCTCCGCCGTCGAGGAGACCGGTCACCACCACGGCTCCGAGGTCCTCGCCACCGGCACGCTCCGGCGCGACCGGGACGACTTCCTCACCGCGCTCGGCCGCCTGCACGTCCGCGGTGTCCCCGTCGACTGGCGGCTCCCGGACGGCACCGAGCCCGTCGGCCTTCCGACGTACGCCTTCCAGCGCCGGCCGTACTGGCTGCGGCCCGTCCCGGCGGCGTCGGGCGACCACCCGCTGCTCGGCACGTTCGTGGCACTGCCCGACGGCGCGGTGCTCGGCGGACGGATCTCGCTCGCCACCCACCCGTGGCTGGCCGACCACGCCGTGCGGGGCTCCGTCCTCCTGCCCGGCACCGCGTTCGCGGAGATGGCGGCGTACGCGGCCGGCCGGCTCGGCCGCGCGGTCGAGGAGCTGGTGCTCGAAACGCCGCTCGTCCTCGACGACGCCCCGGTTCACCTCCAGGTCGTCGTGGGCCCCGGGGACGACGGCCGCAACCCGCTCACGGTGTACTCGCACGACGGCGACGCGTGGGTGCGGCACGCCACCGGGACGCTGGGCGAGGAGCCGGTGCTGAGCGCCTGGGACTGGCCGGCGGCCGGTGAGCCCCTCGACGTCGACGGGCTCTACGACGCGCTGTCCGTGCTCGGCTACGAGTACGGACCGGCGTTCCAGGGCGTCACGGCGGCCCGGCGGGTCGGTGACACCGTCTACGCGGAGGTGGAGCTTCCCGCCGAGGAACCCTTCGCCCTGCACCCCGCGCTGCTCGACGCCGCCCTGCACCCCATGGCGTTCCTCACCGACCGCACCGGCCTGCCGTTCGCGTTCACCGGGGTGACGATCCGGCAGGCCGCCCGCGGGCCGCTGCGCGTCCGCCTGTCCGCCACCGGGCCGGACACCTACGCCGTGGCCGTGGCCGACCGGGACGGCACCCCGGTCGCGGCCGTCACGTCGCTGACCGTCCGGGACGCCACCGCCGTCCCGGACAGCCTGTACGCACTGGACTGGGTCCCGCTCGAACCGGCACCGACGGGCGGCGCCGCCGCGGACCCGGCCGTCCACGAGGTGGCCGGGCCGGAGCCCGGGGCGGACACCGTCGAGGCGGCGTACGAGAGCGCGCGGCGCGTCCTCGCCGTGATCCGGGAGCACCTGGCGGGCGACCGGCCGCGGCTGGTGGTCGTCACCCGCGACGCGGTCGCCGCCGTGCCCGGTGACGTGGTCGGCCTCCACCACTCGATGGTCTGGGGCCTGGTCCGGTCCGCGCGGGCCGAGCACCCCGACCGGTTCGTCCTGGTCGACGCCGACCCGACCTGGGACCCCGCGCTGATCGCCGGCACGGACGAGCCGGAACTGGCGGTGCGCCGGGGGGCGCTGTACGCCCCCCGCCTGGTGCGCGTCGGCGCGGGCCTCACCCCGCCGGACGGGACCTGGCGGCTGGAGGACACCGGCACCGGCAGCATCGACGACCTGGCGCTGGTGCCCCGCCCGGAGCTCATGGAGCCGTTGGGTCCCGGACAGGTCCGGATCGCCGTGCGGGCGGCCGGACTCAACTTCCGGGACGTGCTGATCGCCCTCGGCGTCTACCCCGGCGCGGCCCTGATGGGCGGCGAAGGCGCGGGCGTCGTCCTCGAAACCGGCCCGGACTCACGCTTCCGGCCCGGCGACCGCGTCATGGGCCTGGTGCCCGGCGCCTTCGGCCCGGTCACCGTCGCCGACCAGCGGGTGCTGGTCCGGATGCCCGGCGACTGGTCGTTCGCCAGGGCCGCGTCGGTGCCCGTGGTGTTCCTGACGGCCTGGTACGGGCTGTGCGACCTGGGTGGGCTGGGGGCCGGTGACCGGGTGCTGATCCATGCCGGTACCGGTGGTGTCGGCATGGCGGCGATCCAGCTGGCGCGGCGGCTCGGGGCGGAGGTGTTCGCGACCGCGAGTCCCGCCAAGTGGCACGTCCTGCGGGCCCTGGGCCTGGACGAGGAGCACATCGCCTCCTCCCGGACCCTGGAGTTCGAGCAGAGGTTCCCGTCCATGGACGTGGTGCTGGACTCGCTGTCCGGCGAGTTCGTCGACGCCTCGCTGCGGCTGCTCGTGCCCGGTGGCCGGTTCGTGGAGATGGGCAAGACCGACATCCGCGACGCGGCCGACCATCCCGGCATCGTCTACCGGGCGTTCGACATCGCCGAGGCGGGACCGGAGCGGCTCGGCGAGATCCTGGACACCGTCATGGCGGCCTTCGCGGACGGCGGGTTCACCCCGCTGCCGCTGGAGGTGCGCGCGGTCCGCGAAGCGGTCGACGTGTTCCGGTTCATGAGTCGGGCGGCGCATGTGGGGAAGATCGTGCTGACCGTTCCGGTGGCGTTCGATGCGGTGGGTACGGTGCTGATCACCGGTGGTACGGGGACGCTGGGCGGTCGGGTGGCCCGGCACCTGGTGGCCGAGCGGGGTGTGCGGCACCTGTTGCTGGTCGGTCGTGGTGGTGGCGGGGCGGAGCTGTGCGAGGAGCTGGCCGCGCTGGGTGCGTCGGTGACGGTGGCCGCCTGCGACGTGGCCGACCGCGATGCGCTGGCGGCCGTGCTGGACGCGGTTCCGGCCGCGCACCCGCTGACCGCCGTGGTCCACGCCGCCGGCGTGCTCGACGACGGCGTGGTCGAATCCCTCACCCCCGAACGCCTCGCCGCGGTCTGGGACCCCAAGGCACGGGCGGCCTGGAACCTGCACGACCTCACCCGGGGGCGGGACCTGACGGCGTTCGTCCTCTTCTCCTCGGCGGCCGGAACGCTCGGCAGCCCCGGCCAGGCCAACTACGCCGCGGCCAACACCTTCCTCGACGCCCTCGCCGTGCACCGGCGCGCCCTCGGACTGCCGGCGACCTCGCTGGCCTGGGGCTACTGGGCCGAGGCCAGCGGCATGACCGGGCACCTGACCGGTACCGACCAGGACCGGCTGACGCGGGCCGGGGTGGTGCCGCTGGCCACCGACCACGCACTGTCACTGTTCGACGCGGCCCTGGCCGCGGACCGGGCCGCGCTGGTGCCGGTACGCCTCGACCTGTCCGTGCTGGCGGACGCCCCGGCGGCCCCGGCGGCCCTCAAGGGCCTCCTCGCCCGCAAGGCGGCCCGGCGCCCGGCGCGCCAGGGCGCGATCGCCGACCGTCTGCGGACGCTGCCGGAGGCCGAACGGCTCCGTGCCGCCCTCGACCTGGTCACCGCCACCACCGCCGCCGTGCTCGGTCACCAGGAACCGGGGGCCGGCTGGGAGCGGCAGCCGTTCAGGGAGCTCGGCTTCGATTCCCTGACCTCCGTCGAGCTCCGCAACCGGCTCAACACCGCGACCGGCCTGCGCCTGCCCGCCACCGTGACGTTCGACCACCCCACCCCGCGTCAGCTCGCCGAGCACCTGCTGACCGGGATCCTCGGTGCGGGTGTGGTGTCGGTGGTGCCGGTGGTGGGTGCGGTGTCGTCGGATCCGGTGGTGATCGTGGGGATGGGGTGCCGGCTGCCGGGTGGGGTGGGGTCGCCGGAGGAGCTGTGGGCTCTGGTGTCGGGTGGGGTGGATGCGATCGGGGGGTTCCCGTCGGATCGTGGGTGGGACGTGGAGGGGTTGTTCCATCCGGATGCGGATCATCCCGGGACGTCGGTCACGCGGTCGGGTGGTTTCCTGGACGATGCGGCCGGTTTCGATGCCGATTTCTTCGGGATCTCGCCGCGTGAGGCGTTGGCGATGGATCCGCAGCAGCGGGTGTTGCTGGAGACGGCGTGGGAGACGCTGGAGGACGCGGGGATCGATCCGACGTCGCTGCGGGGCAGCCGGACGGGCGTCTTCACCGGGATCTGGGCCTCCGGCTACGGCGACCAGGCACCCGCCGACGCCGAGGGCTACCTCGGTACGGGCGCCGCGACCAGCGTGACCTCCGGCCGGATCGCCTACCTGCTGGGACTGGAGGGCGCGGCGGTCTCACTGGACACCGCCTGCTCGTCCTCGCTGGTGGCGATCCACCTGGCGGCCCAGGCGCTCCGCTCGGGGGAGTGCTCACTGGCGCTGGCCGGCGGGGTGACGGTGATGGCGACCCCACTGGGGTTCACGGAGTTCTCGCGGCAGCGCGGCCTGGCCCCCGACGGCCGGGTGAAGGCGTTCGCCGAGGCGGCCGACGGCACGTCCTGGGCCGAGGGCGCGGGCCTGCTGCTGCTGGAACGCCTGTCGGACGCACGTCGCAACGGGCACCGGGTGCTGGCGGTGGTGCGGGGCACCGCGGTGAACCAGGACGGCACCTCCAACGGCCTCGGAGCGCCGAACGGTCCGTCGCAGGAGCGGGTGATCCGTCAGGCGCTCGCGAACGCGGGCCTCTCGACGGCGGACGTGGACGCGGTGGAGGCGCACGGCACGGGGACGCGGCTCGGTGACCCGATCGAGGCGCAGGCGCTGCTGGCGACGTACGGCCGGGACCGGGTGGAGCCGTTGTGGCTGGGGTCGGTGAAGTCGAACATCGGCCACACCCAGGCGGCGGCGGGTGCGGCCGGTGTGATCAAGATGGTGATGGCGATGCGGCACGGCGAACTGCCGCCCACGCTGCACGTGGACGCGCCGACCTCGCACGTCGACTGGGAGTCCGGGAACATCCGGCTGCTCACCGAGGCCCGGCCCTGGCCCGACAACGGCCGGCTGCGTCGTGCGGGCATCTCGGCGTTCGGCATCAGCGGCACCAACGCGCACGTGGTGATCGAGGCTGCCGACGAGGAGCCGGTGCCTGGTTCGGCGGAGCCGGCGGGCGGGGTGGTGCCGTGGGTGCTGTCGGCGAAGTCGGAGCCGGCGTTGCGGGAGCAGGCGCGGCGGCTGGGGGCGTTCCTGGCCGGGCACCCGGGGGTCGGCGCGGCTGCGGTGGGCCGGGCGCTGGCGGGGCGGTCGTGCTTCGAGCACCGGGCGGTACTGAACGGTGTCGGGGCGTTGGGGGCTCTGGCGGAGGGGCGGTCGGTGCCGGGTCTGGTGACGGGTGTGGCCGGTGCGGTGGGCCGGTCGGTGTTCGTGTTTCCGGGGCAGGGTGCGCAGTGGGTGGGGATGGGTGGGGAGTTGTACGTCTCGGAGCCGGTGTTCCGGGAGGTGGTGGATGCGTGTGATGCGGCGTTGGCGCCGTTCACGGACTGGTCGTTGGTGGAGGTGTTGACGGGTGGGGGTTCGCTGGAGCGGGTGGATGTGGTGCAGCCGGCGCTGTTCGGGGTGATGGTCGCGCTGGCGGCGCTGTGGCGTGCCCATGGTGTGGAGCCGGATGCGGTGGTGGGGCATTCGCAGGGGGAGATCGCGGCGGCGTGCGTGGTGGGTGCGTTGTCGTTGGAGGATGCCGCGAAGGTGGTGGCTCTGCGGAGCCGGGCCCTGGTGGCTCTGGCCGGCCGGGGCGGGATGGTGTCGGTCGGCCTCGGGCACGAGCGGGCGGTCGGGTTCGTGGCCCGCTGGGGCGACCGGCTGACGGTGGCGGTCGTCAACGCCCCGGGTTCGGTGGTGGTGTCGGGCGACGTGGACGCGCTGGAGGAGCTGCTGGCGGCCTGTGAGGCCGACGGTGTCCGGGCCCGCCGTCTGCCGGTCGACTACGCCGCCCACTCGGCGCAGGTCGAGGCGATCCGTGAGCAGCTGCTCACCGACCTCGCCGACGTCCGGCCCCGGTCCGCCGAGATTCCCTTCTACTCCACCGTCACCGCCGGACCGATGGACACCGCCGGGCTCGACGCCGGCTACTGGTACCGCAACCTCCGCGAACCCGTCCTGTTCGACCGGACCACCCGACTGCTGCTCGACCCGGGCAGCCGCCCCGTCTTCGTCGAGATCAGTCCGCACCCCGTGCTCACGCCCGCGCTGGAGGAGCACGAGACGGGGCTGGTGACCGGCACCCTGCGCCGTGACCACGGCACCCCGGCCGAGTTCCTGTCCGCCGCGGCGCGGCTGTTCGTCGGGGGTGTCCCGGTGCGGTGGCCGTCCCCCGAGGGGGAGCGGGTCGCGCTGCCCACCTACCCCTTCCAGCGGACCCGGTTCTGGCTCGCCGCCGGCGCGGGAGACGTGTCCGCGGCCGGGCTCGACTCGGTGGACCACCCGCTGCTCGGCGCCGCCGTGGAGGTCGGCGAGCAGCGGGTCCTGACGGGCCGGCTCTCCCTGGCCACCCACCCCTGGCTCGCGGACCACTCCGTCCTGGGGACGGTGCTGCTGCCCGCGACGGCGTTCGTGGAACTGGTGGTGCGGGCGGCCGGGGCGGCCGTGGAGGAGCTGGTCCTGGAGGCGCCGCTGGTCCTGCCCGCGGACGGTGCGGTGGACGTGCAGGTCGTCGTCGGCGAGCCGGACGGGACCGGCAGCCGCACGGTCGACGTCCGCTCCCGCACGGACGGCTGGGTCCGCCACGCCACCGCCACGGTGAGCGGGAAGCCCGTGGCCGGGCAGGAACTGACGCAGTGGCCGCCGGCCGGCGCGGAACCGGTCACCGGGCTCTACGACACGCTCGCCGCGGCGGGCTACGAGTACGGGCCGGCCTTCCAGGCCGTGCAGGCGGTGTGGCGCCGAGGCGACGAGGTGTTCGCCGAGGTCACCGTGCCGGACGCGGCCCGGTACTCCGTCCACCCGGCCCTGCTGGACGCCGCCCTGCAACCGCTGGCCCTGCTGTCCGGCACCGAGGGCGAGGCGCGGCTGCCGTTCTCGCTGGGCGGGATCGCGGTCCACCGCACCGGCGTGACCTCCGCGCGCGTGCGGCTGACGGTGGTGCGCCCCGGCACCTTCGCCGTCCACCTGGCGGACCGGTCGGGCGAGCCCGTGGCGACCATCGAGGCGCTGACCACCCGCCCGATGGCCGAACGCGGCCCGCTGTACGCCCTCGACTGGGTTCCGCTCACTCCCGGTGAAGGCGCGCTCGGCGACGCCGTGGTCTCGCCCGGCTCGGTCGCCGAGGCGCTGACGGCCGTCCAGGAGTTCCTGGCCGGGCCCGGCGAACGGCTCGTGGTGCACACCCGCGGCGCGGTCGCCGCCGTTCCCGGTGACGCGGTGAGCGACCCGGAGGCCTCGGCCGTCTGGGGCCTGGTCCGGTCCGCGCAGTCCGAACACCCCGGCCGGTTCGTCCTGGTGGACGCCGACGAGCTGCCCGACGGCCTGGCGGTCGGCGACGAGGACCAGGTGGCCGTGCGCCGTGGTGTCGTCCTCGTGCCCCGGCTCGTGCGTTCCGCGCCGGAGGCGGGGTACGACGGACGGCTGACCCGGTCGGCCACGGGCAGCCTGGACGACCTCGCCTTCCTGCCGTACGAACAGGCCCCGCCCGGGCCGCACGAGGTCCGGGTCGCCGTGCGGGCGGCCGGCCTGAACTTCCGGGACGTGCTGATCGCCCTCGGCGTCTACCCGGACCCGGCGCTGCTCGGCAGCGAGGGCGCGGGCGTCGTCACCGAGGTCGGTGCCGAGGTGACCGCGCTTCGGCCGGGCGACCGGGTCGCCGGGCTGCTGCCCGGCGCGTTCGGCCGGGTGGCCGTCGCCGACCAGCGGGTGCTGGTCCGCATCCCCGACGAGTGGACGTTCGCCGAGGCGGCCACCGTGCCGGTCGCGTTCCTGACGGCCTGGTACGGGCTGTGCGACCTGGGTGGGCTGGGGGCCGGTGACCGGGTGCTGATCCATGCCGGTACCGGTGGTGTCGGCATGGCGGCGATCCAGCTGGCGCGGCGGCTCGGGGCGGAGGTGTTCGCGACCGCGAGTCCCGCCAAGTGGCACGTCCTGCGCGCCCTGGGCCTGGACGAGGAGCACATCGCCTCCTCCCGGACCCTGGAGTTCGCCGACCGGTTCGGACCCTTCGACGTGGTGCTGAACTCGCTGTCCGGCGAGTTCCTGGACGCCTCCCTGCGGCTGCTCGCGCCCGGCGGCCGGTTCGTGGAGATGGGCAAGGCCGACATCCGGCCCGGCGTGCTGGCCTTCGACCTGGCCGACGCGGGACCGGAGCGGCTCGGCGAGATCCTGGCCGAGGCCGTCCGGCTGCTCGGCACCGGTGAGCTGCGTCTGCCGCCGCTCACCGCCTGGGACGTCCGCCGCGCGAGGGACGCCTTCCGGTTCATGAGTCGGGCGGCGCATGTGGGGAAGATCGTGCTGACCGTTCCGGTGGCGTTCGATGCGGTGGGTACGGTGCTGATCACCGGTGGTACGGGGACGCTGGGCGGTCGGGTGGCCCGGCACCTGGTGGCCGAGCGGGGTGTGCGGCACCTGTTGCTGGTCGGTCGTGGTGGTGGCGGGGCGGAGCTGTGCGAGGAGCTGGCCGCGCTGGGTGCGTCGGTGACGGTGGCCGCCTGCGACGTGGCCGACCGCGATGCGCTGGCGGCCGTGCTGGACGCGGTTCCGGCCGCGCACCCGCTGACCGCCGTCGTCCACGCCGCCGGCGTGCTCGACGACGGCGTGGTCGAATCCCTCACCCCCGAACGCCTCGCCGCGGTCTGGGACCCCAAGGCACGGGCGGCCTGGAACCTGCACGACCTCACCCGGGGGCGGGACCTGACGGCGTTCGTCCTCTTCTCCTCGGCGGCCGGAACGCTCGGCAGCCCCGGCCAGGCCAACTACGCCGCGGCGAACGCCTACCTCGACGGCCTGGCCGCGTACCGGCGTGCCCGGGGCCTGCCGGGGGTGTCGCTGGCCTGGGGCCACTGGGCCGAGACCAGCGGGCTGACCGGGCGGATGTCCGAGGCCGACGGTGCACGCCTCGCCCGCGCGGGCCTGCTGCCGATGGCGACCGGGCACGGACTCGGGCTCTTCGACGGGGGTCTGGAGAGCGCGGAGCCGGCGGTGGTCGCGGCCGTGCTCAAGGTGTCCGCGCTGGGCGACCGGCCGGTGCTGCGAGCGCTGGCACGTGCCCGCAAACCGGTGCGGACCACCGGGCTGGCGGGCGACCTGGGAGCGCTCCCCGAGGCCCGGCAGCGCGAGGTCCTGCTCGACCTGGTCCGCAGCCACGCCTCGGCCGTCCTGGGCCGCAGCGACGAGGTCGACGGCGACCTGGCCTTCAAGGAGCTGGGCTTCGACTCGCTGACCGCGGTGGAACTGCGCAACCGGCTCTCCACGGTGGTCGGAACCAGGCTGCCGGCGACGATGATCTTCGACCACCCGACCCCGGCCAGGTTGGCCGAGTACCTGCGCGAGGTGGTCCTCGGCCGGGAGCGCCGGACGTCCGCCCCCGTGCCGGCCGTTGCGCCGGTGTCGGGTGATCCGGTGGTGGTGGTCGGGCTGGGGGCCCGGTATCCGGGTGGGGTGGGGTCGGCGCAGGAGTTGTGGGAGGTGGTGTCGGGCGGGGTGGACGCGGTCGGGGACTTCCCGTCGGACCGCGGATGGGACGTGGGCCGTCTCTACGACCCGGCCGGTGCTCCCGGGACGTCCTACACACGGTCGGGTGGTTTTCTCACCGACGCGGCCGGTTTCGATGCGGCGTTCTTCGGGATCTCGCCGCGTGAGGCGCTGGCGATGGATCCGCAGCAGCGGGTGCTGCTGGAGACGGTGTGGGAGACGTTCGAGGACGCGGGGATCGATCCGACGTCGCTGCGGGGCAGCCGGACGGGCGTCTTCACCGGCATCTGGGCGTCCGGCTACGCGGGCGGAGTGGACCAGATCTCGCGTGACGCGGACGGCTACGTGGCCACCGGTACGGCGACGAGTGTGACCTCCGGGCGGGTGTCGTACCTGTTGGGGCTGGAGGGTCCGGCGGTGTCGGTGGACACGGCGTGTTCGTCGTCGCTGGTGGCGATCCACCTGGCGGCGCAGGCGCTGCGGGCGGGGGAGTGCTCGCTGGCGCTGGCCGGCGGGGTGACGGTCATGGCGACACCCGCCGCCTTCGTCGACTTCTCCCGCCAGCGGGGGCTCGCGGCCGACGGCAGGGTGAAGGCGTTCGCCGAGGCCGCCGACGGCACGGCGTGGGGTGAGGGTGCGGGGCTGGTGCTGCTGGAGCGCCTCTCCGACGCGCGTCGCAACGGTCACCGGGTGCTGGCGGTGGTGCGGGGTTCGGCGGTGAACCAGGACGGGGCGTCGAACGGGCTGACCGCGCCGAACGGTCCGTCGCAGGAGCGGGTGATCCGTCAGGCGCTCGCGAACGCGGGCCTCTCGACGGCGGACGTGGACGCGGTGGAGGCGCACGGCACCGGGACCACGCTCGGCGATCCGATCGAGGCCCAGGCAATCCTGGCGACCTACGGCCGGGACCGGGTGGAGCCGTTGTGGCTGGGGTCGGTGAAGTCGAACATCGGCCACACCCAGGCCGCCGCCGGTGTGGCCGGTGTGATCAAGATGGTGATGGCGATGCGGCACGGTCAACTGCCGCCCACGCTGCACGTGGACGCGCCGACCTCGCACGTCGACTGGTCGGTGGGCCGGGTCTCACTGCTCACCGAGGGCCGCCCGTGGCCGGAGACGGGGCGCCCCCACCGGGCCGGCGTCTCGGCGTTCGGCATCAGCGGTACCAACGCGCACGTGATCCTGGAGGCCCCGGACCCGGCTCCGGACCCGGACCCGGCTGAGGGTCCCTCGTCCGGGTCGCCCGCCGCCCTCGCGCCTGCCCCCGTCCCCGCCGCCGCGCCCGCGCCCGTCGTGCCGGTGCCGTGGCTGCTGTCGGCCAAGTCCGAACAGGCGCTCCGGGCCCAGGCCCGCAGGCTGCAGGCGTACGTGGCCGAGGAGGCCCCCGACCCGGAGGGCGTCGGCGCCGGGCTCGCCGCGCGGACCCGGTTCGCCCACCGGGCCGTGGTGACCGGACCGGACGCACTGGCGGCCCTGGCGCGGGGGGAGGCGCACCCCGGGCTGGTGACCGGCGAGGCCCGTAACTCGGGCGGGTCGGCGTTCGTGTTCTCGGGTCAGGGTGGTCAGTGGGTGGGGATGGGGCGTGGTCTGTATGACGTGTTCCCGGTGTTCGCGGGGGTGTTGGAC
>NZ_JBHJRC010000192.1:0-14207 GCF_042261735.1 Kitasatospora sp. NPDC056327
GTAGCGCGGCTCCGCGCGGACTGTGCGTGCGGCCCCGTACCGGTGATGACCGGTGCGGGGCCGCATGCGTGTGTGGGGTCAGTCCTCGCCGAGGTAGGCCTTGCGGACGGACTCGTCGTGCAGGAGGTCGGCGCCGGTGCCCTGGAGGACGATGCTGCCGGTCTCCATCACGTAGCCGCGGTCGGAGAGCGACAGCGCGGCCTGGGCGTTCTGCTCGACCAGCAGGATCGTCGTGCCGTCGGCCTTGAGCTCGACGATGGTCGCCATGATCTTCTGCATCATCAGCGGGGAGAGGCCCATCGAGGGCTCGTCGAGCATCAGCAGCTTGGGACGGGACATCAGGGCCCGCCCCATGGCGAGCATCTGCTGCTCGCCGCCGGAGAGCGTGCCGGCGGCCTGCCTGCGGCGTTCGCCGAGGATCGGGAAGAGGCCGTAGGCCCGTTCGACGTCCCGGGCGATGCCGTCGGTGTCGTTGCGCAGGAAGGCGCCGAGGAGCAGGTTCTCCTCGATCGTCATGCGCGGGAAGATGTGCCGGCCCTCGGGGGAGTGGGCGAGGCCGAGGGCGACGATCCTGTGGGCGGGGACGGTGGCGAGCGCCTGGCCGTCGAAGGTGATGCTGCCGGCGGTGGGCTTGAGCAGACCGGACAGGGTGCGCAGGGTGGTGGTCTTGCCGGCGCCGTTGGTGCCGATCAGGGTGGTGACCTCGCCCTGGTTGACGGTGAAGCTGATGCCCTTGACGGCTTCGATCTTGCCGTAGGCGACGCGGAGGTCCTGGACGTCGAGGAGTGCGGTCACTGGTCGGTCTCCGTAACGGGGGCGGTGCCTTCGAGCGGGGCGCCGAGGTAGGCGGTGATGACGCGTTCGTCGTTCTGGACGGTCTCGCGGTCGCCCTCGACGATCTTCTGGCCCTGGACGAGCACCGCGGTGCGGTCGCAGAGGTTGAAGATGAAGCGCATGTCGTGCTCGATGACGAGGACGGAGACGCCCCGGTCGCGGATGGCGAAGACGAGTTCCTCGGCGGCGCGGGTCTCCTGGGGGTTCATGCCTGCGGTGGGCTCGTCGAGGAGCAGCAGGCCGGGGTCGGAGGCGAGCGCGCGGGCGATCTCCAGCTTGCGCTGCTCGCCGTACGGGAGGTTGCGGGCGAGGTGGTCGGCCTTGCGGGCGAGGCCGGTGAACTCCAGGAGTTCCATGGCCTTCTCGCGGCTCTCGGCCTCGGAGCGGCGGTAGCCGGGCCCGCGCAGGACGGCGGAGAGCAGGCCCTGGTGCATCCGGCTGTGCCGGCCCACCTGGACGTTCTCCAGGACGGTCATGTTGGCGAAGAGCCGGATGTTCTGGAAGGTGCGGGCGATGCCGGCCTGGGTGACCAGGTGGGGCTTGGGCGGCAGGACGGTGCCGCGGTAGGTGACGGTGCCCTCGGTGGGGACGTAGAGGCCGGTGAGGCAGTTGAAGAAGGTGGTCTTGCCGGCGCCGTTGGGGCCGATGAGGCCGATGATCTCGCCGCGGCCGACGGTGAGCGAGACGCTGTTGACGGCGGTGAGGCCGCCGAACCGCATGGTGACGCCGGAGACGTCGAGGAGGGGTTCGGCGGGGCCGGGGGCGGTGCCGGCGGGGGCGGGGGCGTCGGTGGTGGTCATCTGGGGGTCACGCCCCTGCCTTGGTGAGGGCGACGTCGTCGCCGGTGGACCGGGCCGGGACGGTGGCGGCCTCGTGGAATTCGAGCTGCCGGCGCCGGTTGGGGATGAGGCCCTCGGGGCGGACCCGCATGAGGACGATGAGGGCGATGCCGAAGGCGAGCAGCTGGTAGTCGGCCAGGAACTCCAGCTTCTTCGGGATGAGGAAGAGGAGGGTCGCGCCGGCCAGCGGGCCGCTGATGGTGCCCATGCCGCCGAGGATGACGGCGGCGAGCAGGAAGGCGGAGTTGGGCGGCAGCGCTTCGGCGAAGGTGTACTGGTCGGGCGTGACGGTGTAGCTGACGTGGGCCTGGACGGTGCCGGCGAGGCCCGCCAGGCAGGCGCCGAGCGCGAAGGCGAGGAGCTTGAGGCGGAAGCCGTTGATGCCCATGGCCTCGGCGGCGGTCTCGTCCTCGCGGATGGCGACCCAGGCGCGGCCGATCCGGCTGTTGCCGACCCGGGCGAAGACCAGGACGACGAAGGCGGTGACGACCAGCATCAGCAGGTAGTAGTTGGAGAACCGGCCGAGTTCGACGCCGAGGACGGTGGTGGGCTTGCCGAGGTTCCAGCCGAGGATCTCCAGGTCGGGGATCCGCGGGATGCCGTTGGAACCGTTGGTGATCTTGGGGCCGGTGGTGCCGTTGAGGTTGAGCATGGTGATGCGGAAGATCTCGCCGAACCCGAGGGTGACGATGGCGAGGTAGTCGCCGCGCAGCCGCAGGGTGGGGGCGCCGATGACGACGCCGAAGACCATCGAGACGACGGCGCCGGTGAGCACGGCCGCCCAGAACGGGAACTGGACGTGGATCGGCGAGGCGGGGGAGCCGGAGACCAGGGCGGCGCTGTAGGCGCCGACGCCGAGGAAGGCGACGTAGCCGAGGTCGAGGAGTCCGGCGAGGCCGACGACGATGTTGAGGCCGAGGGCGACGGTGGCGAAGATCAGGATGTTGGTGGCGACCGAGGTGTACTGGTCGCTGGACTGGGTGAACGGGAAGCTGGCGGCGGCTGCGAAGGCGGCGCCGGTGGTGACGGCCTGGTACTTGACGGTCAGGGCGCGCAGCCGGGGCAGCAGGCCGGACCGGCCGAGGGCGGCGACCGCGGCCGCGGCGAGCAGCAGGTAGCCGGTGAAGAGCTCGCCGTACTCGGTGTCGATGCCGAAGGTGATGGCGAACAGGCCGGCCGCGAAGGCGACGACGATCAGTCCGACCTCGGCCCAGGAGGGCAGTTCGCGGGGGGTGGGCAGCGGCCGGTGGACGGTGCCGAGCCGCAGCCAGGTGTTGGCGAGGTGGCCGAGCTGGACGAGCAGGACGGCGCCGGCGGCTATCGCGGCGCCGCCGGCGATCGCGGTGAGGACGGGGGCGACGGGCTTGTCCTCGGGGATCGCGTGGGTGGCGAACCAGACCACCGGGGCGATCGGGACGAGCAGGAAGAGCCGCCGGTCGAGGATCCGCAGCGGGACGGCGGTGCGCCGGTCGAGCGGCAGGCCGAGGGAGCCGGCGAGGGCCAGCAGGGAGCCCGCGGCGAGGATCCAGCCGCCGGGTTCGAGGTTGGCGACGCCGCCGAGGTCGGTGGAGATGGAGACCACCGAGAACCAGCCGACGGCGAGGCCGCCGGTGGCCGCGAACACGACGGCGTTGTTGCTGCCGCCGGGCGCGGCCCAGCGCAGGCCGGGGACGCCCTGGGTGCCGAGCAGGAGGACGAGGGTCAGCAGTCCGGCGGTGAGCGCGAGCCACTGCAGGCCGGCGGGGGAGCCGTAGAAGGTGAGGTCGCCCGGGTACTCGGAGGTCCAGGTCCAGGGCATCAGGGCCGCGGCGGCGGTGGCGAGGGCGCCGGCACCGGTGAGCAGGGCCGCGGTGCGGCCGGGGAGGGCGAGGACCGGGGTGGTCTCGGTGCTGCTGGTGGTCATGGTGCTCACGCCCTGTCCGCGACGCGCTCGCCGAGCAGGCCCTGGGGCCGGACGAGCAGGACGACGATGAGGAGTACGAAGGCCCAGACGTCCTTCCAGGCGCCGCCTCCGAAGAGGTCCATGCCGGGCAGGTGCTGGATGTAGCCGGTGGCGAGGGCCTCGGCGAGGCCCAGGGTGATGCCGCCGAGCATGGCGCCATAGATGTTGCCGATGCCGCCGAGGACGGCGGCGGTGAAGGCCTTGAGGCCGAGCAGGAAGCCCATCCGGAAGTCGACCTGGCCGCTGCGCAGGCCGTAGGCGACGGCGGCGACGGCGGCGAACGCGGCACCGATGGCGAAGGCCATGACGATGATCCGGTCGGTGTCGATGCCCATCAGCTTGGCGGTGTCGGGGTCCTGGCTGGTGGCCTGCATGGCGCGGCCGGAGCGGGTGCGGGTGACGAACCAGCCGAGGGCGAGCATGCAGAGCGGCGCGGCGATGATGAGGAAGAGGTCGCTGCGCTGGATGGCGACGGAGCCGATCTCGAAGGGGTCGCCGGGGATCTTCGGGAAGACCCGGGCCTTCTTGGCGTCCGGGTAGAAGGAGAAGACCAGCTGCTGCAGCAGGATGGACAGGCCGATCGCGGTGATCAGCGGGGCGAGCCGGGGTGCCGAGCGCAGCGGCCGGTAGGCGAAGCGTTCGGCGGCGACGGCGGTGAGGGTGGAGACCAGGATGCCGGCGACCAGCATCAGCGGTAGGGCCAGCCACAGGGTGGTGCCGCCCGGGAGGGCGAGGTAGGCGGTCAGGGCGCCGAAGCCGCCGACCATGACGATCTCGCCGTGGGCGAAGTTGATGAGCTGGACGATGCCGTAGACCATCGTGTAGCCGATCGCGACGAGCCCGTAGAGGGCGCCGAGGATCAGGCCGTTGGCCAGCTGCTGCGGTAGGTCGTGCACCGCTGGGCCTCCGTTGTGCGTATGGGGTGTCCGCGTGGGTGGTGGATGTGGGTGCGCGCGGGGGCACTCGTGGCGCCCCCGCGCGCGGTGGTTCCGGCGTGCTCCGGCGGGTCTGAGGCGCAGGGCCGGTCCCGCCGTTCCGTGCTGGCGGGATCAGCCGGTGAAGGTGCCGGACTTCTCCACGGCCCACTTGCCGTCCTTGACGGTGTAGACGGTGAGCTGCTTGTTGGTGGTGTCACCGAACTCGTCGAAGGAGACCTTGCCGGTGACGCCCTCGAAGGAGACCTTCTGGACGGCCTCGACGACCTTGGCGCGGGGGCTGTCGGGCAGCTTGCCGTTGTTGCCGGCGACGACGGCCTTGACGCCCTGGATGACGGCCCAGGCGCTGTCGTAGGAGTAGCCGCCGTAGGTCTCGTAGGCGTCCTTGAAGCCGGCGGTCTTGTAGTCGGCGATGAACTTGGCGGCGGTCGGGAGCTGCTCGACCGGCAGGCCGACGGCGGTGGCGAGGTCGCCCTGGCCCTTGGGGTTGAGCTTCAGGAAGTCGCCGCTCTGGATGCCGTCGCCGCCCATCAGCGGGATGTTGACGCCGGCGTCCTTGAGCTGGAGGGAGAGCGGGCCGGCGGCGGGGTACTCGCCGCCGTAGTAGACCGCCTCGGCGCCGGAGGACCTGACCTTGGTGACGATGGCCGAGAAGTCGCGGTCGTCGGGGTTGACGTGCTCCTCCCCGACGATCTGGCCGCCGTTCTTGAGGAACTGGCCCTTGAAGGTGGCGGCGAGGCCGGCGCCGTAGGTCTTCTGGTCGTCGATGAGGAAGACCTTGGTCTTCTTGGCGTCCTTGGTCAGGTAGTTGGCCGCGAAGGGCCCCTGGACGGCGTCGGTGGTGGCGGTGCGGAAGTAGCTCTTGAACGGGCGGGACTTCTCGCCGCTGGCCCACTTCTCGCCCTGGCTGAGGGCGACGCCGGTGTTGGCGGGGGAGATCTGGACGAGGTTGGCGTCGTTGAAGATCTGCTGCATCGACTGCGCCACGCTGGAGTTGAGCGGGCCGACGACGCCGATGACGTTCTTGTCGCCGACCAGCTGGGTGGCGTTCTGCTGGCCGGGGGCGGGCTTGCCGGTGTCGTCGAGGGCCTTGATCTCGAACTTGACGCCGGGGACCTCGTTCTTCTCGTTGGCCTGCTTGACCGCGAGCTCGACGGAGTTGCGGATGCCCAGGCCGAGGGCGGAGAGGTCGCCGGTGAGCGGGGCGTCGACGCCGATGACGACGGTGGTGGAGCCGCCGCCCTTGCCGCTGTCCCCGGACTTCTTGTCGTCGCGGGAACCGCACGCGGTGAGGGTGAGGGCGCCGATCACGGCAATGCTCACGACAACTGCTGAACGATGACGCACGAGGGTCCCCTTCGGTTCAGGAGGGCGCCGCGCCTGAACGGCGGGAGCCTGGATGCGCGGTGGGCCTGGCCCATTCCGATGGCGCGGTGACTGGCCGTGACTCTAGATGCCGGTTGGCGGCTCGGGCAGTGGTGCGGCCAGGCTGTGATTCTCTTGTTATGAGCACACGGAGAAGTCGTCTCACCATGTGGTCGTTCCGGCTCGACCGATCCGGCGGTACCTGGGGTTCCGCGCCCAACTCGCCCAATGTAAGGCGTAGAAGGGCAGGTTACTCCTGGCCTCACCGATAGTCGGACGTGACCGTCCGGGGTCTTGAAGTCGGGCGTGTGCGTCCGAATAGCGAACATCGAACCATCCGACCGACCGTTTTCAGGGTGATCGACCCCCTGAAGTGGGCAGATGTTCGGATTTCCTACTTGTTACGCACCGTTACATTGCTGCGAGCGCCCCCATGCGGACCCGAACATGCCGCCGCCCCCTTGTCCAGACCAACGACTGCCCAGGGCGGTCGAAGGTCAAACAAGGGGGCGGGCAAGGGATTTGACGGAGGATCGGGTCAGAGGTCGCGCAGCATGCAGGTGAGACGGCAGCTGGTGACCCGTTTGCCGGTGTCGTCGGTGATCGCGATCTCGTAGGTCGCGGCGGTGCGGCCCTTGAAGACCGCGGTCGCCACGCCGGTGACCAGACCGGAGGTGGCCGAGCGGTGGTGGGTGGCGTTCAGGTCCACGCCGACCGCGTAGCGGCCCGGGCCGGCGTGCAGCATCGCGCCGACCGAGCCGAGCGTCTCCGCCAGCGCCGCCGAGGCGCCGCCGTGCAGCAGTCCGTACGGCTGCTGGTTGCCGTCCACCGGCATGGTGCCGACGACCCGGTCGCCGGAGGCCTCGACGATCCGGATGCCGAGCTTGTCGCCGAGCCGGCCGCCCGAGAAGGTGGCCGGGTCCACGCCCAGCCGGGCGAAGTGGTCCAGCATCTCCGGGGGGACGTCGAGGAGGGGCGCCGGGGCCGCGTCGGCGGCGGGGGACGGTCCTGCGCCGGTCGGGGCCGGGCCGGGGGCCGGATCGGTCATGGGGGAGCTCCTGCCGCTCGGGGGTCGCGTCGTCGTGCTGCCTGTGATCGTACGACCGTCCTACTCGGCGGTAGAGGTGCCGGCCGGGGGAGGCGGGTGCGGCGCCCGGGGCGCGGGCGTGCCGGAGGGGCGCCCGCCCCGGCCGTGCCCCTTTTGTCGGTGGCGGGCCCTAGGATCGGTGGCCGGTAGTGGAATCGGCAGGAACGGACGTTGACGTGGCTACGCAGAGTACGGACAAGGGCGCGGCGGGTGGCGGCGGAGCCGGGTCGCGGCCCCGCCTGATGCTGCTCGACGGGCACTCCATGGCCTACCGGGCGTTCTACGCACTGCCCGTGGAGAACTTCAACACCTCCACCGGCCAGCCCACCAACGCGGTGTACGGCTTCGCGTCGATGCTCGCCAACACCGTCCGGGACGAGGCGCCCACCCACCTCGCGGTCGCCTTCGACCTCTCCCGGCAGACCTTCCGGTCGGTCGAGTTCCCCGACTACAAGGCCAACCGGGCCAAGACGCCGGACGAGTTCCGCAGCCAGGTGGGCCTGATCGGCGAGCTGCTCGACGCCATGCACGTGCCGCGGCTGACCGCCGAGGGCTTCGAGGCCGACGACATCATCGCCACCCTGGCCACCGCCGCCGAGGCGGCCGGCTTCGACGTCGACATCGTCACCGGCGACCGCGACTCCCTCCAGCTGGTCACCGAGCACATCACCGTGCTCTACCCGACCAAGGGCGTCTCCGAGCTCACCCGCTACACCCCGGAGAAGGTCGCCGAGAAGTACGGCGTCACCCCCCGGCAGTACCCGGACCTCGCCGCCCTGCGCGGCGACCCGTCCGACAACCTGCCCGGCATCCCGGGCGTCGGCGAGAAGACCGCCGCCAAGTGGGTCAACCAGTTCGGCTCCTTCGACGAGCTGATCGCCCGCGCCGACGAGGTCAAGGGCAAGATCGGCGAGAAGCTGCGCGAGCACCTCGACTCGGTCCGGCGCAACCGCGTCCTGACCGAACTGGTCCGCGACGTCGAACTCCCGCTCGGCGTCGAGGACCTGGCCCGGGCGCCGTTCGACGCCCCGGCCGTCACCGCGCTCATGGAGTCGCTGGAGTTCCGCAACGCCAACTTCCGCGACCGCGTCCACGGCATCGACCCGGCCGCCGCCGAGCCGGAGGCCGCCGAGCTCGCCCCCGGCGTCGAGGTCGACGGCGAACTCCTCACCGACCCGGGCACCCTGGCCGACTGGCTGGAGCGGCACGCCTCCGACGGCAAGACCACGGTCGCGCTGGCCGCCGTCTACCAGTGGGCGCTCGGCAGCGGCGAGGTCACCGAGGTCGCGCTGGCCGCCGGGGAGGACGCCGCCTGGTTCGACCCGGCGCTGCTCGCCGAGGAGGACGAGCGCGCCTTCGCCGGCTGGCTGGCCGACCCGGCCGCCCCCAAGGCCCTGCACATCGCCAAGCAGGTCATGCGGGCCTTCGCCGAGCGCGGCTGGACCGTCGGCGGCGTCGTCGCCGACACCGCCCTGGCCGCCTACCTGGAGAAGCCCGGCCGGCGCACCTTCACCCTGGAGGTGCTCGCCGAGGAGTACCTGGCCCGCTCGCTCGCCCCGGCCCCGGCCGCCGAGTCCGGCCAGCTCGCCTTCGACGCCCCGGAGGAGGACCCGCAGGCCGGCGCCCAGGCCCTGATGCTCCAGGCCCGTGCCGTCCTCGACCTCGCCGCGCTCTTCGACACCCGCCTCGCCGAGGTCGGTGCCACCGGACTGCTCCGGGACATGGAGCTGCCGATCGCCGCGCTGCTCGCCCGCATGGAGCGCACCGGCATCGCCGCCGACCGCGGCTGGCTGACCGGCCTGGAGTCGCAGTTCGCCGCGGAGATCCAGCGGGTCGTCGAGGAGGCGCACGCCGCCGTCGGCCACGAGTTCAACCTCGGCTCGCCCAAGCAGCTCCAGGAGATCCTCTTCGGCGAGCTGGCCCTGCCCAGGACCAAGAAGATCAAGACCGGGTACACCACCGACGCCGACGCGCTCACCTGGCTCGCCACCCAGACCGACAACGAGCTGCCGGTCATCCTGCTTCGCCACCGCGACCAGGCCAAGCTGCGGACCACCGTCGAGGGCCTGCTCAAGACGGTCTCGCCGGCCGGCCGCATCCACACCACCTTCAACCAGATGGTCGCCGCCACCGGCCGGCTCTCCTCGCAGGACCCGAACCTGCAGAACATCCCGGTCCGCACCGAGGAGGGCCGGATGATCCGCCGCGCCTTCGTCGTCGGCGAGGGCTACGAGGCGCTGCTGACCGCCGACTACTCGCAGATCGAACTGCGGATCATGGCCCACCTGTCCGAGGACGAGGCGCTGATCGAGGCCTTCGCCACCGGCGAGGACCTCCACACCACCGTCGCCTCGCAGGTCTTCGAGGTGCCCGGCGGCTCGGTCGACGCCGAGATGCGCCGCAAGATCAAGGCGATGTCCTACGGCCTCGCCTACGGCCTCTCCGCGTACGGGCTCTCCCAGCAGCTCGGCATCAAGCCGGCCGAGGCGCAGGGCCTCATGGACACCTACTTCGAGCGCTTCGGCGGGGTGCGGGACTACCTGCACCGGGTCGTCGAGGAGGCCCGGGCCACCGGCTACACCGAGACCCTGCTCGGTCGCCGCCGCTACCTGCCGGACCTCAACAGCGACAACCGCCAGCGCCGCGAGATGGCCGAGCGGATGGCCCTCAACGCCCCGATCCAGGGCTCGGCCGCCGACATCGTCAAGATCGCCATGCTCCGGGTCGACGAGCGGCTGCGGGAGGCCGGGCTGACGTCCCGGATGCTGCTCCAGGTGCACGACGAAATCGTGCTGGAGCTGGCCCCGGGCGAGCGCGAGCCGGTCGAGGCGATCGTCCGCGAGCAGATGGCCGGCGCCTACCCGCTGCGCGCCCCGCTCGACGTGTCGGTCGGCGTCGGCGCGAACTGGGAGGCCGCCGCGCACTGACGCGACGTCGGCCGGCCCCGGGCGGAGCTCCGAGGAGGAGCCGCCCGGGGCCTTCTCGGCGCCGGGCGGCGGTCCTACCCTGACGGGTATGCCTGCCGATGAGGTGCTCCGCCGCGGCCGTGACGGCACCACGGTCGACCTCGTTCTCGAACCGGGCGGGGGCTCCTGGCCCGCCTTCGCGCTCCTGGCGCTGCGCCTGCTCGCCTTCCTGCTGGCCGCATGCCTGCTCTTCCTGCCGGTCGGGGCCGTGATCGTGGTGGTCGCGGTGATCAACGGCGCCACCTTCGTCGGCGCGGTGACCTTCTGCGGGGTGCTGTGGCTCGCCGTCGGGCTGCTGCTGTGGCCGTTCGTCGCGGTCGGCGAGCTGCAGTCGGTCCACCGGGTGCAGTTCGCCCCGGTCGGTGGGCCGACCGAACTGCGCTTCGTCCGGGGCGCCCGCGTCGGTGCCTGGGCGCCGATCTCCGGCCTGCTGCGGATCCGGCTGGACGAGGACGTGGAGGAGCCCTACGAGGGCGACCTCGCGCCGGCCGTCCGCACCCTCGACATCACGGTGGTCACCGCGGACGGCGACGACGGCCACTCCCACCGGGCGCCGAAGGGCACCGACGCCGACGCGCTCCAGCGCTCCCTGGAGGAACTGCTCGGCCCGGCCGGTGTCCCCGTCCAGCGCCGAACCGAACGCCGTGTCCGCCCGAAGCCGCCGCCCCCGTCGGCCGGCGGGGGCTGGACGTACGGCGGCTCGGGCTCGGCGAACTCCGGTGGCTTCTCCGGCGGGGGGTGAGGTCCGGGTGGTGAGGTCCGCGGGGTGAGCTCCGCAGGTGGGCTCGGGGATGGATCCGGGGGCGGGTTCGGGGCCGGGTGCGCGTCGGGCTCCCGCGTCCTCCGCCGTCCGTGCGGGCCCGCCGGTCCCTGCGCTCCGTCGGGGTGGCTCCGCAGGGTTGACACCGGGTCGGGGCGGGTCGGGGCGCATTCCCGTCCGCCACGGGGTCTGCGGCCCGCCGACGGTGCCCCACGGGACGCGGACGCCCTCCCCAGGAGCCGGTACCCGCCACCGCCGTCCGGAGGGCTGCTGTGCCCGGCGTGGCTGCCCTACGCTGGGCCCGTGACGGAGCGGGTGACCGTGCGGGTGGGACCGGAGTCGGCCGTGCTGGTGCTCGGCACCGGCCGGGACCGGGTGCGCGAGGCCGCCGGGGACCTGGGCCGGGAGCTGGTGCCGTCGGTCCTGGGCCCCCAGGTGATCCTGCTGCCGTCGGGAGCGCTGGCCGGGGTGGTCGCCCACGAGGCCCTGGGGCTCGGCACCGGGGGAGCGGTCGCGCTGGTCGGGGCGCTGCTGCTGCTGGAACTGCTGGTCTGCGCCCTCCTGGTCTGCGGGAGCAGCCTCACCCGGCCCTGCCGCCTGGAGCTTTCGCCGCCGCACGCACCGGTGCGGATGCGCTTCGTACGGCTGGGCCGGACGGGACGGTGGCGCCCGGTGGCGGAGCTCGGCGGGCTGGAGGTGGTGCACCGGGTCCAGGAGCCCGTGGACGGGGACCCGCGGCCGCGCGCGGAGACCTTCACGGTGTCGGCCGCCGGTCGCCGTAGGGCGTCGCTGTCCGCCCAGGACGTCCCGGGGGACCCGCGGGAGCTCGTCCGGCAGCTCGGCGACCTGCTGGCGCCCGCCGGTGTGCCGGTCGGCCTCCGGACCACCCGGTACGCCCGGCGGCTCGGGAGGCCGCCGGTGCGCGTGCCCGGCCCGGCGCCGGCCGGTGCGGCCCCGGCGGAGGCGGTGCCGGCGGACGCGGGCCCGGTGGAGGCCGCGCCTGCGGAGGCCACGCCGGCGGACGGGAAGCCGGCGGACGGGCGGCGGGGGCCGGGGTAGCGGCCGACCGCCCCGGCCGGGCATCCGTGCTGTCGTCGCGAAGGCGGCTGCGCACCGCGGGGGTTGATATCGGGTCAGGGACCCTCTTCACTTGTCATGGCGCCGACGCCTTTGATCATGGGCGCGGCACCACCCGCCCCGCTGCTCCGCCGCCTCATCCGACGAGTCCGGAGATCCCCTCATGTCCCAGTCCCGCCTGCGGCGCGCCGTTGTCGCGCTGACGGCACTGCCCCTGCTCGCGCTCGGCGCGGGCCAGGCCGTGGCCGCCCCCGCCCCCGCCCCTTCCTCCGCCTCCGCCTCCGTTCCCGCCGTCCGCGCGGCCGCCTCCCCGGTGACCGCGATCGAGGACGGGATCGCCCGTACCCTGGCCGCCTCCCTCGCCGACCCCGCCCTGCGCGAGAGGCTGCGCACCGCGACCGCCGCCGCCCCCGCCGAACTCGCCCCGCTGGCCGCCGGTCTGACCGGCACCACCGCCCGTGGGCTCGCCGCCGCGGCCGAGCGTGCGGACCGCGGTGTCGCCGCCGCCAAGGGCCTCCGCGACGACCTGGGCCCGCTGCTGCGCGTGCAGTTGGCCGACCCGTCGATGCGGGCCGCCCTGGACGCCGGCGCCGCACCGCTGGTGGCCACCGCCGGCACCGACGAGCACGCCCGCACCGTCCGCGCCTACGACACCGCCGGCCGGGCGCACGCCCTGAACGCCGCCACGCTGCCCGCCCGCCCGGTCTACCTGGTGGACGTCGACACCGCCAAGGCGCTGGCGGCCGGGACCGATCTGCTGCGCCGGGAGCTGGCGGCCCGCGGCATCGCCCCGTCGGCCCCCGGCGCCCAGGCCCCCGGTACGGCCGCGCCCACCGCCCAGGCCGCCACCGCGGGCTGGTGGGGCACCAAGATCACCTCGATCCGGGTGAACGACGACGAGGAGCCCTGGTTCAAGGGTGCCGCCGAGATGTTCAGCCTGGTCAGCGGTTTCGGCCAGGACGGCAAGGTCCGGGTCGACCCGGTCTCCATGCCGTACCTCCAGTACGACGGCACCGTGTACTACCCCAACCAGATCCTGGTGAACTGGTCGAACTACAAGTACAACCTGGCCGACGTCGTGCTGATGGAGGACGACGGCGACACCAACTACCTGGCCCTCGCCCAGGCGATCGCCGCCGTCCTGCTCACCGTCGCCGACCAGGGCGCCTACATCCCGCTGGTCAACGCCGTCCTGGCCGCGCTGCCCACCAACTGGTGGACCGACGACCCGGACTACGTGGAGTCCTGGTACACCCTCGCGCGCACCAGCACCGGCCACCTCAACGGTGCCCGGGGCAACGGCTGGATGACCGTCGAGCCGTACTGGGTCGGCCAGCTCTGACCGTTCCGGCCGGGTCGGCGCGGCGGCAGGGTGCCGTGCCGGCCCGGCCGGCGGTTGGATGATCAACCCGCGTGGCGGCCGAAAGTCCCGACCACGGTCGAGCTGCTGACGGAACATCACACGCCAGCCGACCGCTCCGCCCTTCGGGCCGCGACCGGCCGTGGCCGCCACCACGAGATGATCCGGCGCCGCAGATTCGTCGTCGGCGACGAGCGGGCGGGCCTGCGGGTCCTGGTTCAGGAGTCCGGCCCCGATCCGGGGAGATGGCCGGGATCGGCGAACCGGTACTCGTCGGGGATCCGCTCAGCCCGACGGACCGGGGGCGCCCGGGCCGGCGCTCCTGGCAGATGCCGGTCCTGGTGCGCCTGCCCGGAGTTCCTCCGGCCGGCCGGGCCGTTGTCGAGGGCTTCGAGCCCTACCGCCCCGGTGAGCCCTTTCCGCCGGAACCGATCGAACGGCCGGGCGTGGACGTGTTCGTCGGTTCGGTCGACGGCGTGGTGCGGGAGTGAGCGTGTGCGCGGTGGCCGACGGCCACTACTGGACCGCCGCCTCGCCCGCCCTCCGGTCCCACGGCGTGGGCCGGCCCGTCATGCTCGGAGCCCTCGCCCGTGCGGCGGACCACCCGGCCACCCTCACCGCCTCGAAGCCGGGCCGCCCGCTGCACGAGTCGCCGGGTTGCACCGCCGCAGCCCCGCCGACCTGGTGGGCCTCCACCCGGGCCCGGGCGCACGGTGCGCAGGAAGTCGGTGCGGCCGACTTCCTGCGCACCACTCGAAGATCAATTGCGGGACAGCCCTCGGGTGAGTCCGGGGCCGATGACGGGCGTGGACGCCGGGAGCGTGGCGGTGGCCGGACGGGGCCGCGTCCTGCTGGTCCCCCGGGGTGCGGGTGTCTGCGACATGTGTCCTCCCGGGTGGAGTGGGTCCGGGGTTCGGGCGGGGGCTGCGTGGGTAATCGGGGGGGGCGCCCTACCACCCGCGGGGGCCGGGGTGTGTAATAAAAACAAAAGACGCAGCCCGCGAAGTTAATATTTTTTATAAACGTGGTGGGCCGATAAATA
>NZ_JBHJRC010000192.1:14217-15973 GCF_042261735.1 Kitasatospora sp. NPDC056327
GGGGGGGGGGGGGGCCCCCCCCCCCACGCTCGGGGCCGGGTGGCGCGCCGGATTCAGGCAGCCGGCGCGAAGGCGGGGGCGATCAGGGCCCAGACGAACTTGCCGACACCGCCAGCGCGGGGGCAGCAGCCCCAGCGTTCGGCGAGCTCGTCGACGAGGAGGAGGCCCCGGCCGTGCTCGTCGTCGGGGCCGGCGGTGCGGAGGGGGGGCGGCGGCTGCCGCTGTCGTGGACTTCGAGGCGCAGGCGGGAGCCGATGAGGGCGAAGCGGATCTCGATCAGGCGGTCGGCGGAGGAGCCGGAGTGCTGCACGGCGTTGGCGAACAGCTCTCCGAGGAGCAGTTCGGCGGTGTCGGAGTAGACGTCGCCGGAGGGCAGGGCGGCGAGGTAGGCACGGAGGAGGTGCCGGGCGAGCGGGGCGGATTCGTTCCGCGTGTCGAGGCGCGCGGCGAACGCACGGGGCCGGTGGGAAGCGGACATGGCGGAGCACCTCGGTGGGGAGAGGGAGGAGGGTCAAGGTGCCGCTCCGATAAGTAGTTGAGCGACTACCCAGGGCACTCACTGTGGCCTACGATGGGCGATGCCTTCAACCTTTCCAGCCAGAAGGGAGAGTCACCGGCAGCCATGAATCGCAAGGAACTTGATCCCGATTCCTCGCCCACGGCCAGGTTCGGCATGCTGCTTCGCCAGGCGAGAGAGGCGAGGAGCTGGACGCAGGAACAGCTGGGCGCACTTGTCGGGTACTCGGCCGTTCACATCTCGGCGGTGGAAACCGGACGTAAACCTCCAACCGGTCGTTTTGCGAGGAGAATCGACGATGCATTCGAAACGGACCGGTTCGAGCGCGAGTGGCGGCAGTCCGAACAGCGTTTTCTGTTCGAGGGGTTCGACCAGTACACGGTGAAGGAGCGGGAGTCCGTGACCGTTCGGATCTTCGAGCTGGACATGGTTCCTGGTCTGCTTCAGCACCCGGACTACAGTGCCGCCTACGAGATGGCACCGGTTCGACGGGGTGACGCCACGCGGGAGCAGGCGGAGGAGCGGTTGAAGGTTCTTGTGGACCGCCAGCGGCTGCTCGACCGCTCGGTGACGGTTCATGCGGTCCTCGACGAATCGGCCCTGCGGCGCCGGATCGGGGGAGCTGCAGTCATGGCCCGTCAGATGCAGCATCTGGAAGACCTGGCGGCGCGACCCCTTGTCATCCTCCAGGTCGTCCCGTGCGCCCTCGGAGAATCGCGCCCCTTCTCACACTCGGTCACTTTGCTGACCCTGCCGACGCGCGCGATGGTCGGGTACACCGAAACGCTCGGACGAGGCCTTCTGGAACGGGACTCCGAGGTCGTGGCCCGATGGGCCGGCCAGTACGATCGCCTTCAGGTCGACGCCCTCACGCGGCTGGACAGCGTGGCCATGATCCGGGAGACACGGAGGGACTATGAACAGCATTCACGGTGACCGTCCGGTTGGCGCCGCGTGGCGGAAGAGTTCCTACAGCAACGGGCAGGGCGGGTGTGTCGAGGTCGACGACGCGCGCCCCGGAGCGGTGCGCGACTCCAAGGACCCGAACGGCCCGGTACTCGTGTTCCCTGCAGAGGCGTGGCAGTCGTTCCTCGTGGCCGTCCGAGTCGGCGAGTTCGGCGAGGTCTGACAGACCCCACGAGCCATCCGGGGCCCCGCCGCCCGGGGGGGGGGGGGGGGGGGCCCCGGGGGCACCCGGGGTGGAATTAAGTTGGGGGGGGGGGGGGGGGGTGTTAGCGG
>NZ_JBHJRC010000193.1:0-15953 GCF_042261735.1 Kitasatospora sp. NPDC056327
TTTTTTGGTGTGGTGTTTGTTTTTTTTATCCTGCGCGGCGCGGGGGGGGGGGGGGGGGGGGCGGCGGCCCCCCCCCCCCCCCGACGGGTGGGGCACCCGGGTGTCCGCGGGGCGGCGGAGCGCCGTGGGCACTGACGTCCTGGCCTCCGGGGCCTCCCGGCCGGGTGGGCCGCGCGGTTCGGCCCGCCCGGGCGCCCGGGGCACGGGCCGCCGAGCCTCCCGCCCCGGCCTTCCCGACCGTCCCGCCGGGCGGCCGGGAAGGCCCCGGTGGGACTCCCGCCGCCCGGGGGCCGGGCGCGGGAGCGCCGGCGGGCTACGCCTCGTCGCGCGCCATCGCGATCAGACGGTCGAGCACCTTGCCCCCGCTGACCCGGAGGCCGTCGTGCTCCCACTCGTTGGTGACCCAGGTCCGCAGTCCCCGGACGGCCCGCGCGGTTTCCAGGGAATCGGCGGTGTCGACGTACATGTCGTCGTGGTAGACCGCCGCCACGACGGGCACCTCGTTGGCGGCCAGCCGGGCCGGGTCGTAGAGGTCGGCCCAGTCGGTGCGGGCGGCGAGCAGTTCGGCCGTCTCCTTCAGCGGGCGCAGCGCCGGGTCGGTGTCGAACATCCAGGGGTAGATCATCTCCCCGGTGAACAGCACCGGCGCGCCCGACTCCAGCGCGGCCCGGGCGTCGAACTCCGGGAACTCCGCGCGGACGCGCTCGGCGGACCAGGCGGTGCCGGCCGGGTCCACCGAGCGCTGGCCGTAGATCGACTCGTGCAGGACGGCGTAGAGCGGGCCCTGCGCGAAGGAGAGCTGCGCCTGGGCGGCGGCCAGGAAGGTGTCGGAGAGCTCGGGTCCGGCCGCGCCCTCCACCCAGGCCTCCTCCAGCAGGTAGTGGAGGGTCCCGGAGCCGCTGCCGCCGCCGAGCAGCATCCCGAGCGCCTGGAACGCCTCGACGGTGAGCCGCCCGCCGTCGGGCAGGGCGGCAGGGGCGTCCGCGAGGTGTGCGGCGATCCGCCGGACCGCTTCGACGTCCTGCGGGAAGCGCGCGTAGTGGCCCTCGTTCTTGCGGACGACGCGCGGGTAGGCGGCCCGGTAGACGTCGTCGGCGGAGCTGCGCAGGCCGGCCAGACCGCCGGTGATGTAGGCCTGGTCGAGTCCTTCGGGGGCGATCGAGAGGTAGGTGAGGGTGCAGAAGCCGCCGAAGCTCTGACCGAGCACGCTCCAGCGGTGGTCCTCGCCGAGCAGTCGGCGGCGGATCAGTTCGGCGTCCCGGACGATCGAGTCGGCCCGGAAGTGCGCCAGGTAGCCGGCCTGCTCCCCGGCCCCGCCCCGCCGGGCCAGCGTCTGCCGGGTGGCGGGCGTCGACCGGCCGGTGCCGCGCTGGTCGAGCAGGAGAACCCGGTGGTCGTCGAGCGCGCGCTCCAGCCAGCCGTCGCGGCCGAGCGGCCGGCCGGCCTTGCCGCCCGGTCCGCCCTGCAGGAACAGCAGCCACGGCAGGCCGGTGTCCCCGGCCCGGCCCGAGGCGACCACCTCGCGGGCGTACACCTCGATCTGCTCGCCCTCCGGTGCGTCGTGGTCGAGCGGCATCCGGAAGACGTGGTCGGTGAAGGCAATCCCGGGCAGCCGGCTGGCGGTGGACATACAACTCCTCGGTCTCTGCTGGTCACAGCGGTCGGGCCGGCGCCGACCGGGGTCACCGGTGGCGGGTCCGCGACCCCCGCACCGTATCCTGGCCGCGGCCCGGGGCCGCCCCGGCGGCCACCGCCCGCGACCGCCCACCCGGCGGCCCGTGCGGCCGGCCCGAACGGACCGGCAGCGGCAGCGTGGCCGCCTCCGGCACGCGGTCGCCCGGTCGGGACCCGGACCGGCGGCGGGCCGCCGGGCGTGACCTGTGAGCGGTTTCCGGCGTTCACCCCGGGGGCCCCGTACCCGGCGTCCACCGCCCCGGGCGGGCGGTCCGGGGTCGGACGGCCGGCACCGTCGCCGGTGCTGCGGGGCGCGGAGCGGACCGCGGGCCGACTGTGCCCGCAGGGGGCGGCGGGCGGGTTCCGGGCACGGAGTCACCGGCACGGACCCGCGGGCGGGTCCGGCGGCGCCCGGTGCGGTACGGCGACGGCCGGGCGCGCCGACGCCCGGGAACGAACGGCGCGGGGGCCGGTACCGACCAGGTACCGGGCGCCGCATGGCACGGCCCGGCACCGGGTACGGCCAGACACGGCACGGCGGCCGGCGGGGTGTCCGCCGGCCCGGCACAGCACGCACGCGATCGAACATGCTCGCGGCCCATCGGCCCTGACCGGCCACCGGACCGCCGAGGGGAGGAGAGTCCGGTGACCGCCATGAGGCCACCACAGGCCACGCCGGCCGAGAGCGTGGTCGGCGCGCCGAGACCGGCCGGCCGGCCGGAGCAGGTCCGGCCGGCCGGACCCGGCGGGGCGGCCCGGTCCGCGCCGCCGCGCCCCCAGCCGGCCGCCACCCATCACACGGTGCTCTGCGTGAACGCGCCCGCGATGGCCGCCTCCGGCCCCGACGGCCAGCTGCGCGGCCACGGCCTGCACGGCTTCTACCGCTCCGGCGTCCGGGTGGTGGCCCGGATGGAGGTGCGCCTCGGGGGGATCGAACCGCTCCCGCTCCAGGGCACCCTGACCTCGGCGGCCCAGGCCCGGTTCCTGGGTGCCGTCCGCCTCCCCGGCGATCTCGACCCGGACCCGGCGCTCACCGTCGAGCGGCTGCGCCACGCCGACGGCGTCGAGACCGTCACCGTCCGCAACGCGGGCGGCCGCCCGGCCCGGCTGCCGCTGGAGATCGCGCTCGCCACCGACCTCGGCCCGGTCGGCGAGGTCGCCGCCGGACACCGGCCCCCGGACCTGCCCGGCCAGGTGCAGTCCGCCGGGCTGCGCTGGGTGGGCCCCACGCACAGCGCCACGGTCAGCGCCCAGCCGTCGCCGCACGCGGTGCTGGCCGGGGCCGGCGTGCTGCGCTGGGACCTGGAGGTCCAGCCGGGCGCCCGCTGGTCGGTCGAGCTGCGGGCCGGTCTGGAGACCACGGCGCCCGGCCCGCGCCCGCCGGGCGGCCGCGGCACCGGCGTCCCGCTGCCCTGGGCCGAACCCGAGGTGCGCTGCGACGACCCGCGCGCGGGACTGGTGGTGTCGCGCTCCCTGGACGCCCTCGGCGGGCTGCTGTTCGCCGACCCCGACCGCCCCACCGACCTCTACCTGGCCTCGGGCGCACCCTGGCGGTTCGGCCTCGCCCCGGCCGACGCGCTCTGGGCGGCCCGGCTGACCCTGCCGCTCGGCACCCGGCTCGCCGCCGGCACCCTGCGCGCGCTGGCCCGCCGTCAGCAGCCGGCCGGCACGCCCGGCCCGGGCGGCCTCCGCCCCGAGGGGCTGCTCCCCGGCGCGCTGCGCCACGGCGGACCCGAGCTGCCGCCGACCTGCACCGCCACCGAGGCGACCCTGCTGTTCGTCACCGTGCTGGCGGAGGCCTGGCGCTGGGGCCTTCCCCGGGCCGAGGTCGCGGAGCTCATCCCGGCCGCCGAGCGCGCGCTCGGCGCGCTGCGGGACGGTCTGGTGGACGGCTTCGTCACCGACCTGAGCCGGCCGGTCGAGGAGCGGTCGGCGCACCCGGTGCCGGCGCGGGCCGAGGTCCAGGCCCAGGCGCACCGGGCCGCCCTGCACGGCGCCGAGCTGCTGGAGGCCTTCGGCCGGTCCGGCGCCGAGGAGTGGCGGAGCTGGGCGGCCGCCCTGCGCGGACGCTTCCGCGAACGCTTCTGGGTGGACGACCTCTCCGGCGGCCGGCCCGCCGCCGGGCTGGCCCCGGGCGGTCAGCCGCTGCCCGCCGTCGCCGCCGCCCTGGTCCACCTGCTCGACCCGGGGCTCGCCGCCGACGGCGGCCGGCACGAGAGCCTGCTGGACCGCGAGCAGACCAGGCTGCTGGCCCAGCGGCTCTCCGCGCCCGAACTGGACAGCGGCTGGGGGCTGCGCACGCTCAGCGCCAAGTCGCCCCGCTTCAACCCGCTGGGCCACCGCGGCGGGGCGGTGCGCGTCCACGAGACCGCGCTCGCGATCGCCGGCCTCGCGGACGCCGGCCACGAGAACGAGGCCGGGGCGCTGCTGGAGGGCCTGCTCGGCGCGGCCGCCCACTTCGAGGGCCGGCTGCCCGAGATGTACGCGGGGGAGCAGTGGACGCCCGGCTGCCCGCCGGTGCCGCATCCGGGGGCCTGCCGGCCGGCGGCGGTGTCGGCGGCCGGGGCCGCGCACGCGGTGTTCGCGCTCGCCGGCGTCCGGCCGGACGTCCCCGGCGGGCGGGTGCTGGTCCGTCCGGCCAGCACGGCGCCGCTGGGCGAGCTGGAGCTGACGGGGCTCCGGGTGGCCGGCGAGCCGTTCTCGGTCCGCGTCAGCCGGATCGGGGTGGCGATGGTCGAGGAGGCGTCCGCCGAGCTTCAGCTGGTGGCCCGCTGACGCCGCCTCCGCCGTCCGTCCGGGCGCGGACCGGCCCGCGTACGGCCCGCCCCACCGTGCCGCCCCGGACGGTCGGAGGCGGCACGGTCCGTACGCGGGCCTGTGCTTATCGTCAGAGAGACGACTATGATCGTCGCCATGTCGCGTTATGACCCGTCGGCCTTCCCCCCGTTCGCTGTCACGGTCGACCTGGTCGTGCTGACGGTGCGGGAGCACGCGCTCTGCGCCCTGCTGGTCCGCCGGGGCGAGCCGCCCTTCCAGGGCTACTGGGCCCTGCCCGGGGGCTTCGTCCGCCCCGACGAGGGCCTGGCCGAGGCCGCCTCCCGGGAGCTGGCCGAGGAGACCGGGCTGCGCGCCTACTCCGCCCCCGGCCACGACGCGGCCGGGCCCGGCACCGCCGGCGCCCACCTCGAACAGCTGGCCACCTACGGCCACCCCCAGCGCGACCCGCGGATGCGGGTGGTCAGCGTGGCGTACCTGGTGCTCGCGCCCGACCTGCCCACCCCGCGCGCCGGCGGCGACGCCAGCGGCGCCCGCTGGGCCCCGGTCACCGAACTCCTCGGCCCGGAGCAGGCCGACGGCGTCCCGCTCGCCTTCGACCACGGGCTGATCCTGGCGGAGGGCGTGGAACGCGCCCGGTCCAAGATCGAGTACTCCTCGCTGGCGACCGCCTTCTGTTCCACCGAGTTCACCGTCGGCGAGCTGCGGCGCGTCTACGAGGCGGTCTGGGGCGTGGTCCTCGACCCGCGGAACTTCCACCGCAAGGTCACCGGCACGCCTGGCTTCCTGCTGCCGTCGGGCGGGACGACGACCCGTCAGGGCGGGCGCCCGGCACAGCTGTTCACCTCCGGCGGGGCCAATGTGCTCAACCCGCCGATGCTGCGCCCGGATTCCTGAGACAGCGCCGGCCGCAGCACCGCCAACCGCAGCACCGCCAACCGCGGCCCCGGCGGCCCGGACCCTCCCGAGGCCTTCCCGGTGGACCCGCCGCCCCGCGTCACCCCACCGCGGCCGCCTACCCACCGACCCGGCCCCGGGATCGGATTGTCCCCTGATCGGGTGAGGTGTGCGGGCGGTGGGCCGTGCCGCTCCCGCAATGCCCGGAATCTCCGCCGCGGACCCCTAATGTGCTGGCGCGGAACCGTGCGGGCGCGACCCGGCGCCGCACGGACCAGGTGGGCCGAGGGCATGGGAGCAGCCAGCGATGATCCAGATCACCGGACTGACCAAGGTCTACCGACGGGGCGGTCCACCGGCGGTCCTGGATCTGACCTTCGACGCCCGCCCGGGCACGGTGACGGTGCTGCTCGGCCCGGAGGAGTCCGGCAAGTCCACCGCGCTGCGGCTGATGCTGGAACTCGAACGCGGCCGGGGCGTCACGCTCTTCGGCGGCCGCACCTACCGCCGGCTGCGGCGGCCCGAGCACGAGGTCGGCGTGGTCCTGGCCGCCCCGGGCGGCGGCGCACCCGGGGCGGCGGACTGTGCCGGACACCCCGACCGGAAGGCCCGGGGGCACCTCAGGATGCTGGCCGCCGCGGTCGGGATGCCCGTCGGCCGGGCCGACGAACTGCTGGAACAGACCCGGCTGGCGGCCGTCGCCGACCAGCGTCTGCGCACCTTCTCGCCCGGGATGCACCGCCGGCTCGCCCTCGCCGCCGCACTGCTCGGCGAGCCCGCCAGCCTGCTTCTGGACGCGCCCGCCGAGGGGCTCTCCCCGCGCAACGCGGAGTGGTTCCACTCCTTCCTGCGCTCCTTCGCCATCGCCGGCGGAACGGTGCTGGCCACCACCCGGAGCCCGCAGGAGGCCGCCAGGCTGGCCGACCGGGTGATCACCCTGGACGAGGGCCGGATGGCGGCCGACCAGCCGGTGTCGGAGTTCCGGCGCACCCGGATCAGCCCGGAGGTCGCGGTCCGCGGTCCGCAGATGGCCCGGCTCGCCGACCTGCTGACCGGCCACGGGGCGCAGGTCCGCAAGGACGGCGGTGCCGGGCTCGCGGTGGCCGGGATCGGCCGGACCGAGATCGGTGAACTCGCCTACCGGAACGGCATCCTGCTGCACGAGCTCGCCGACCGGGTGGTCGAGCGGCCCGCCCCCAGGGCCGCCCTGCCGACGGGCTCCGGGCGCTCGGGGCGGCTCCAGGTGCAGGCCGGGTCCGGTCCGGCCCGGCCGCCGAAGGAGCAGGCGGAGGCGGTGCCGGAGCGTCCGGCGCCCCCGGCGTCGGCCGGGCGGCCCGCCACCGGGCCGGAGGCCGGCGAGACCGCGGCGGCCGGACGGACCGCCGTGCTGCCGGTGGTGCAGCCTCCGGTGGTCGGCGGGCGGACGACGGCGGTGCCGGACCAGTCCGCCTCCGGCCCGGACCGCGACCCCGGCCACGACCCCGGCCGTGAGCAGGACCGGGGCCGCGACCGGGACCCCGCGCCCACCCTCGCCCTTCCGGTGGCGGCCGCCGCCGGCCTGTCGGCCGCGACGGCGCTGTCCGCGCTCACCGCCCGCAGCGGGGTCCGGAGCGTCTTCCGGCGCCGGACCGCGGCCCGCCCGTCCGGTGAGGGCCCGGCCGGCGGGAGCCGGGCCGGAAGCGGCAGCGGGCAGCGGGAGGAGAAGGCCTCCCCGACCGTCGCGGTGGACCGGCTCTTCCGGGACGTTCCCGGCGATCCGGCCCGCGCCTCGGCCGCTCCGGGTGCGTCGCCCGCCCCGCCCCGGGGTGCCGCCCGCCGCCCCGGAGACGCCGCGGACCTGCTCACCGACGACACGGTCCGGCTGGGCCGCGTCGTCCAGCCGGGCCCCGCGCAGGAGGCCCCCGCCCGGCCGTCCGCCCCGGCGGCCCGGTCCGCCGCGTCCGGCAAGGGCGCACCGTCCGTGCCGGTGCCGGCCGGAGCGGCACCGGCCGGGGCCGCCGCCGGCCCGCCCGGGGAACCAGGGCCGGCGGGGTCGGCGGGGCCGGACCGCGGCGGAGTCGTTCTTCCCGTCACCTCTGATCTTCGGAGCGAGTGAAACGTGCGTGTTCTGGCTTACGAGCTGCGCCGGGTGCGCGGCCTGCGTTCGACCTGGCTGCTGCTGGCCCTCGTGGTGGTCGGCGACGCCGTGGCCGCCGGCGCGCTGGCCGCCCGGACGGCCGACGCGGAGCTGGCCGGTGCGGCGGCCGTACGGCTGCTGACGGCCGCCGTGCCGCTGGTGCCGCTGCCGTTCGCGGCGCTGGGGGCCGGGGTGCTGGGTGCCCTGGCCTACGGGCACGAGGTGCGCCACCCGGGCCTCCCGGCCTCGCAGGTGGGCTATCCGCGCCGGGTGCGGCTGCTGGCGGGCAAGCTGCTGGTCACCGGTGCGCTCGCGGCGCTGCTGGCGCTGGTCACGCTGCTGGTCGACGCGGTGACCGTGCACCTCGCGCGGCCGGCCGGGGTGACGGTGGCGGCCTGGTCGGACCCGGACGCGCTGTCCGGGCGGGTCGCCCGGGCGCTGGCCGCGGCCGGCCTGGACGGGTTCGGCGACCTGCCGGGGGTGTCGGCACCGCTGGCCCTGGCGGCCGGACACGGGGTCCCGGCCGCGCTGGTGGCGTTCGTCCTGCTGGTGGTCGTGGCGGGCTGGACCGGGGTGCTGAGCGCCGCCCTGACCCGGAGCGCGGTCGCCGGGGTGCTGCTGCTCTGCGCCCTGCCGCCGCTGCTGGAGTCCGGGGTGGCGCTGCTGCTGCGGCGGACCGGGGCGGCCTGGCCGTCCGGCGCGGCGGATCCGTTGCCGTTCCGCTCCGGGATCGAGTGGGCGTACGGATGGGTGTACGGCGGGGGCCGCCGGGTTGCGGTGAGCGGTTCTGTGCTGGGCGATCCGGCGCTGCTGGCCGCGGTGGCGGTGCCGGTGTCCGTGTTGCTGCTGGTCACGCTGATGGTGCAGGTCCGGCGCAGGGCGCTGTGAGCCCCCGGTCGGCGGGGGCGGTTCGTCAAGATCGACCAAGGGTGACCGCAATGCGTGCTTCGCCCTGATAAGAAGTCAATTATCCAGTCACGGTCGATCACCCTTTCGTGTGCTTTTCACGAGAATTCTCAAGCTGCGCCCGCCGATCGCCGACAAAGGAGCTGTGAACACCCTTGCGCACCCCGCCATGACCCCCGCCCGTTCCGCCGACGGGGCCATCCCCGGCCACGCCGACCTGGACCGCTTCACGTACGCCGACCGTCCGACCCCGCCCGCGCCCCGCTGGGAGGGCGCCGAGTCGGACCTCGGCCGGGTCGGTCGCAAGACCACCAGCAGCCGCGGCCGCGGTCTGCACGGCCAGCTCGTCCAGCAGCTCGGCCAGATGATCGTCTCCGGCGACCTCGGCGCCGACCGGCCGCTCGTCCCCGAGGAGATCGGCCAGCGCTTCGAGGTCTCCCGCACCGTCGTCCGCGAGTCGCTGCGGGTGCTGGAGGCGAAGGGCCTGGTCAGCGCCCGTCCCAACGTCGGCACCCGGGTCCGTCCGGTCAGTGACTGGAACCTGCTCGACCCGGACATCATCGAGTGGCGCGCCTTCGGACCGCAGCGCGACGAGCAGCGCCGGGAGCTTTTCGAGCTCCGCTGGGCGATCGAGCCGCTGGCCTCCCGGCTGGCCTCCGGCCACGGCCGGGAGGACGTCCAGCAGCGCCTGGCCGAGCTCGTCGAGATCATGGGGCACGCCTGCGCCCAGGCGGACCTCGCCACCTACGGCCGGGCCGACGCGGAGCTGCACGGCCTCGTCCTGCAGCTGGCCGGCAACCGGATGCTGGAGCACCTCTCCGGCATCGTCGCCTGCGCGCTTCAGGTGTCGGGCGGCCCCGCCACCTCCTGCGAGCGGCCCTCGGAGTCCTCGGTCGGCCTGCACGCGCGGCTGGTGGACGCGCTCGGCACCGGCGACGGCGCCGCCGCCGAGACCACGATGCGGGCGCTGCTCACCGTCCAGCCCGAGATCGAGCCCTCCGTCCCCGCTCCCCGGGAGCACTGAGCGGGCCGTTCGGCGACCGGGTGCCGACACCCCCGCCCAGCGACCCGTCCACGGACCGCCCCGTCATGACCAGCCCGTCCGCGGTCTTCCCGCGGCCTTCCGCAGTCCCGTCCGCGACCCCGGCCCTCCGGCTGCCGCCACAGCGCAGCCGGGGGGCCTCCGTACGTCCGGCCGCGGTGCCCGGTTTCCGGGCCGGCGCATAAACGGGCCGGGCGTCCGCAGGGTGTCCGGAAGGCGGGGGGAGACCGGCCGGCGGATGAATGGCGTGTGCATGGTGAATGGTTCGGTCGCGGGTGGGGGATGATGGAAGTCGGCCCCGGGCCGCGGGGCGCCGTCCGGTGTGACCCGCGACACGAAGGCCATGCGTAACACTTGACGAGCAGCAGCGATGTCTCCTGAGCGGGAGCAGCTCCGGAATATCCCCAACATGTCAGAATGCTGTGTTGGTCCGCGGCGCTGCTGCCGTCCTGCAAACCCAGTCCTCAAGCCCGAGTCGGTCGGAATCGACGCCGCGTGCCCGACGCGCGATCTCCTTCCCCGCCCGCTCGGGCGGCCGGTACGGGTTCGAGTCCACTCATCGTCCGAGAGGTTGTTCGTGTCGGCCAGCACATCCCGTTCGCTTCCCCCCGAGATCGCCGAGTCCGCGGCTCTGCTGGCGCTCATCGAGCGGGGCAAGGCCCAGGGGCAGATCGCCGGTGACGACGTGCGCCAGGCGTTCGAGGCGGACCAGATCCCGGTCACCAAGTGGAAGAACGTCATGCGCAGCCTCAACCAGGTGCTGATTGAGGAGGGGGTGGACCTCATGGTCAGCGCGGCCGAACCGGCCGGTGCCAAGCGCAAGAGCGTTGCTGCCAAGAGCCCCGCCAAGCGCACGGCGACCAAGGCGGTCACCACCCGGACCCCGGCCGCCCCGTCGGCCCCGACCAAGCCGCCCGTGCGCATCGCGCCCGGTGCGACCATCTCCACCCCGGCGGTCGCGGCCGCCGCGGCGCCGGTCGGCACCGTGTCCGCCGAGATCACCGCCGAGGGGTCGGCCACGGCCGCCGCCGCGGCGAAGGCGGTCCCGGCGAAGAAGGCCGCCCCCGCCAAGAAGGCCGCCGCCAAGAAGACCGCGGCGCCCGCCAAGAAGACCGCCGCCAAGAAGACCGCCGCCACCAAGGGCACCAAGGGTGGCGAGGAGGAGCTGCTCGGCGAGGAGGAGCTGCTCGAAGAGGTGGCCCTGCCGGGCGACAAGCCCGCCGCCGAGGGCGACGCCCCGGAGGAGGAGTCGGAGGGCTTCGTCCTCTCCGACGACGACGAGGACGACGCTCCGGCCCAGCAGGTGGCCGTCGCCGGTGCCACCGCCGACCCGGTCAAGGACTACCTGAAGCAGATCGGCAAGGTCCCGCTGCTCAACGCCGAGCAGGAGGTCGAGCTCGCCAAGCGGATCGAGGCCGGCCTGTTCGCCGAGGACAAGCTCTCGGCCGCCGACAAGCTCGCCCCCAAGCTCAAGCGCGAGCTGGAGATCATCGCCGAGGACGGCCGCCGCGCCAAGAACCACCTGCTGGAGGCCAACCTCCGCCTGGTGGTCTCGCTGGCCAAGCGCTACACCGGTCGCGGCATGCTCTTCCTGGACCTCATCCAGGAGGGCAACCTCGGTCTGATCCGTGCGGTCGAGAAGTTCGACTACACCAAGGGCTACAAGTTCTCGACCTACGCGACCTGGTGGATCCGTCAGGCGATCACCCGCGCGATGGCCGACCAGGCCCGCACCATCCGCATCCCGGTGCACATGGTCGAGGTCATCAACAAGCTGGCCCGCGTCCAGCGCCAGATGCTCCAGGACCTGGGCCGCGAGCCCACCCCGGAGGAGCTGGCCAAGGAACTCGACATGACCCCCGAGAAGGTCATCGAGGTCCAGAAGTACGGTCGCGAGCCCATCTCGCTGCACACCCCGCTCGGCGAGGACGGCGACAGCGAGTTCGGTGACCTCATCGAGGACTCCGAGGCGGTCGTCCCGGCCGACGCGGTCTCCTTCACCCTGCTCCAGGAGCAGCTGCACTCGGTGCTGGACACCCTGTCCGAGCGCGAGGCGGGCGTGGTCTCGATGCGCTTCGGCCTGACGGACGGTCAGCCGAAGACGCTGGACGAGATCGGCAAGGTGTACGGGGTCACCCGTGAGCGCATCCGTCAGATCGAGTCCAAGACCATGTCCAAGCTGCGTCACCCGTCGCGCTCCCAGGTGCTGCGCGACTACCTGGACTGATCGTCGCCCGAAACGATCCACGGGCCGCCCGGCGGTCCGACCGGAAGGCCCGGAGCCCCGTGCTCCGGGCCTTCCGGCTGTTCGGGGCCGGTCCGCGTCAGCGTCCGGGTGGCGGTTGTCGCTCGTCCGGGTGGCTGCGCGCCCGTGTGCGGTCGCCGAGCGTGGCCGGTCACCTACGCTGTGCCGGTTGCCTGCTGCCGAGTCACCTGGAGACGCCGTGCTGCCCGCCCCGGACCGCCCCGACCTGTCCGCCCGCTCCGGTCGCCCCGCCCGCTCCGGACTGCCCGGCCGGCCGGCGTCCCGGCGGCGCAGGGCGGCCGTGCTCGGCCTGCTGGCCGTGGTGCCCGCGCCGCTGCTGGCGCTCGGCCCGGCGGCCCCGGCCGCCCAGGCCCGGCCGCAGGGCCGGATCGTCGGCGGCGGGACGGCGAGCACGGTCGACCACCCGTGGGTGGTCGCGCTGTCCAGCCGGCAGCAGTTCGGCTCCGCGCGGTCGGGGCAGTTCTGCGGGGGAGCGCTGGTCGCCCCGAACAAGGTGGTGACCGCCGCGCACTGCTTCTACGACGAGTCCAGCGGCCGCCAGGTGGAGCGGCCCGGCCTGCGGGTGGTGGTCGGGCGGGACGACCTGCGCGGCTCGGCCGGGCGCGAGGTGACGGCCCGGGGCGTCTGGATCCACCCCGACTACTCCTTCACCACCAACATGAACGACGTGGCGGTGGTCACCCTGGCCGATCCGCAGGAGAACCGTCCGGTGATCGACCTGGTCGGGCAGGGCGAGACCGAGCCCTACCGGCCGGGCACCACGGCCAGGGTCTTCGGCTGGGGGGACACCACCGGCCGCGGCGACTACTCCCCGGTGCTGCGCGGCGTGGACGTGCCGATCATCCCCGACCAGACCTGCGCCCAGGCCTACCCCGGCGGCCGGGACGGGCTCTTCGACGCCCGGGGCATGGTGTGCGCGGGCGAGGAGCGGGGCGGCAAGGACGCCTGCCAGGGCGACAGCGGCGGCCCGCTGGTGGTCGCCGGCCGACTCGCCGGGCTGGTCTCCTGGGGGGCCGGCTGCGCCGAGGCGGCCCACCCCGGCGTCTACACCCGGATCGGCTCGGTCGGTGACGCGGTCCGGTCCGTTCTGTAGCCGGACGGGCACCCGCCGTTGACCGATCGGGCAGCGGCCCGGGGCGGGTGGCGGGTCCGTCCGGCGAGGAGCCGGCGGCGGGAGCGTCCGGGCGGGACGGCCCGGGAACGACGAAGCCGGGCGACCGGCCCCGGAGGGGTGGTCGCCCGGCTCACCCGGTCACGCGCGGTGCGTGACCGGACACAGCTCGACGCCGGGGTCCTGCTGTTCGGCGCTCGGGATCAGCGCTCGTCGTCGTTGGCCGTGGCGGCGGTGCCGCCCAGGCGGCCGCTCTCGTCCTGTATCTCCACGGCGATCTTCTTGAGCTCGGGCTCGAACTTCCGGCCGTGGTGGGCGCAGAAGAGCAGCTCTCCACCGCTGGCGAGTACGACGCGCAGGTAGGCCTGGGCGCCGCAGCGGTCGCAGCGGTCAGCCGCGGTGAGCGGGCTCGCAGGTGTCAGAACAGTAGTCACGTCGCCTCTTCTCTAGCTCGACGAGCTGTCGTACCAGGGTCAACATCCAACCAGGCCGAAAACGTTCCCGCTCGTGGCTTTTCTTCTCTGAGGATTCTGCTGTGTTGATGAGGACGTGCCCCGGGGGCCGGTGGTTCATGCCTACCGAATCCCAGGATCCGCCCGCCACTCGAACGCCCGATCGGAACCGGGAGCCGGAGTCCGCGTAGCATAATCCTCTGCTGGGTTGGAGCATAAGCCCCGTCCCGGGCCCCGGTAGCCTGCATAACGGCAGTTCCGGAGCCTGCACCCGGTCCCACGGTCCGCCAGGACCGGTGGTACCGGGAGGAGATGGCGCCCCGGCGCCCCGAATCCGGCACGGTCCTTGTTCGCGGAGCGCGTACAAGCTGCGCGGGACCGGTCCGCCGTGCTGTGCACTCAGCGGAGGGGTGCGCACACACAGGGAGACGGCTGTCGGTGCGGCGTGCTGCACTGGCGGACGGTCCGGACGCGTCCGGACGTGACCGATGAGACAGATCTTTCACCGAGGAGAGTGCCGCGTGAGTGCCGAAACGACCGTGCCGTCCGCTCTGCTGGCCGGCGACGACGGTTCCAACTACACCGCTCGGCACCTGCTCGTCCTGGAGGGCCTGGAGGCGGTCCGCAAGCGCCCCGGCATGTACATCGGCTCGACCGACAGCCGCGGTCTGATGCACTGCCTCTGGGAGATCATCGACAACTCCGTCGACGAGGCGCTGGGCGGCTACTGCGACCGGATCGAGGTCGTGCTGCACGACGACTCCTCGGTCGAGGTCCGCGACAACGGACGCGGCATCCCGGTGGACGTCGAGCCGAAGACCGGGCTCTCCGGCGTCGAGGTCGTGATGACCAAGCTGCACGCCGGCGGCAAGTTCGGCGGCGGTTCCTACGCGGCCTCCGGCGGTCTGCACGGCGTCGGCGCCTCCGTCGTCAACGCGCTCTCCGCCCGCCTGGACGTCGAGGTCGACCGCGGCGGTCACTCCCACGCGATCAGCTTCCGCCGCGGCACCCCCGGCATCTTCACCGAGAGCGGCCCGGACGCCCCGTTCGAGCCCGCCAACGGCCTGACCAAGGCCCGCCGGGTGCCCAAGACCCGCACCGGTACCCGGATCCGCTACTGGGCCGACCGGCAGATCTTCCTCAAGGACGCCCGGCTCTCCCTGGAGCACCTGCACAACCGGGCGCGGCAGACCGCCTTCCTGGTGCCCGGCCTGACCATCATCGTGCGTGACGAGCGGCTGACCGAGAGCGAGAAGGTCGAGGAGAGCACCTTCCACTACGACGGCGGCATCGCCGAGTTCTGCGAGTTCCTGGCGCCGGACAAGCCGATCTGCGACGTGCTGCGGCTGCACGGCGAGGGCACCTTCAAGGAGACCGTGCCGGTCCTGGACGACCTCGGGCACATGACGCCCACCGAGGTCACCCGGACCCTCGGCGTGGACATCGCGCTGCGCTGGGGCGCCGGCTACGACACCACGCTGCGCTCCTTCGTCAACATCATCGCCACCCCCAAGGGCGGCACCCACGTCACCGGCTTCGAGCGCTCGCTGGCCAAGACCGTCAACGAGGCGCTGCGCGCCGCCAAGGTGCTGCGGGTCGCCGAGGACGACATCACCAAGGACGACGCCACCGAGGGCCTCACCGCGGTGGTCACCGTCCGGCTCGCCGAGCCGCAGTTCGAGGGCCAGACCAAGGAGGTGCTCGGCACCTCGGCGGCCAACCGGATCGTCGCGGCGGTCGTCGCCAAGGAGCTCAAGGCCTTCCTCACCTCCGGCAAGAAGGACGAGAAGGTCCAGGCCCGGGCGGTGCTGGAGAAGGTCGTGGCCGCCGCCCGCACCAGGGTCGCGGCCCGGCAGCACAAGGAGGCCCAGCGCCGGAAGACCGCGCTGGAGACCAGCTCGCTGCCCGCCAAGCTGGCCGACTGCCGCAGCGACGACGTCGACCGCAGCGAACTCTTCATCGTCGAGGGCGACTCCGCGCTCGGCACCGCCAAGCTGGCCCGCAACTCCGAGTTCCAGGCCCTGCTGCCGATCCGCGGCAAGATCCTCAACGTGCAGAAGGCGTCCGTGAGCGACATGCTCAAGAACGCCGAGTGCGCGGCGATCATCCAGGTGATAGGGGCCGGTTCGGGCCGCACCTTCGACATCGACCAGGCCCGCTACGGCCGGGTCATCTTCATGGCCGACGCCGACGTCGACGGCTCGCACATCCGCTGCCTGCTGCTCACGCTGTTCCAGCGGTACATGCGGCCCATGGTCGAGCAGGGCCGGGTCTTCGCGGCCGTGCCGCCGCTGCACCGGATCGAGCTCACCAACCCCAAGCGCGGCCAGGACAAGTACCACTACACCTACTCCGACGCCGAGCTGCGCTCCACCCTGCTGGAGTTCCAGCGCAAGAACCTGCGCTGGAAGGACCCGGTCCAGCGGTACAAGGGCCTCGGCGAGATGGACGCCGACCAGCTGGCCGAGACCACCGTGGACCCGCGCCACCGCACGCTGCGCCGGATCAACCTGGGTGACCTGGAGCAGGCCGAGAAGGTCTTCGACCTGCTGATGGGCAACGACGTGGCGCCGCGCAAGGAGTTCATCGTGGACTCGGCGGCCACCCTGGACCGCTCGCGCATCGACGCCTGAGCCCCCGGGGCACGGGCCGGCCGCCGGACCGCGGACCCCGGCAGCCGCGCGGAAGGGCCCTCCACCTGTGGGTAGAGGGCC
>NZ_JBHJRC010000194.1:0-15923 GCF_042261735.1 Kitasatospora sp. NPDC056327
GTCGTCCCCGGTTCGGGGACGACCGCCCACAGGCATGTCGTGGCGGACGCCTCAGGGGCAGCGGACGACCTGGCCGGCGTAGGCGAGGCCGCCGCCGAAGCCGAACAGCAGCACCGGGTCGCCGGGCGACAGCTCGCCGCGCTCGACCAGCTTGGAGAAGGCCAGCGGGACCGAGGCCGCCGAGGTGTTGCCGGACTCCACCACGTCCCGGGCCACCACGGCGTCGGTGACCCCCAGCCGGTTGGCGATGGCGTCGATGATCCGCAGGTTGGCCTGGTGCGGCACGAAGCCCTTCAGCTCGGACGGGTCGATCCCGGCCCGCTCGCAGGCCTGCCGGGCCAGCGGGGCGATCTGGGTGGTCGCCCAGCGGAACACCGACTGGCCCTGCTGACTGATCACCGGGTCCCAGCCGGTGATCACCACGGCGTCGCCCTTCTCCGGCTCGGAGCCCCAGACCACCGGGCCGATGCCCGGCTCGGCGCCGTCCTCCTGGGCCTCGACCAGGGCCGCGCCGGCGCCGTCGCCGAAGATCACGCAGGTGGTCCGGTCGGTCCAGTCGAGGGTGTCGGACATCCGCTCCGCGCCGATCACCAGGGCCCTGCGGGCCGCCCCGGCCCGGATCGCGTGGTCGGCGGTGGCCAAGGCGTAGGAGAAGCCCGAGCAGACCGTGTTGATGTCGTAGGCGGCCGGCGCGCGCACCCCGAGCCGGGCGGCCACCGCGGCGGCGGTGTTGGGGCTGCGCTCCACCGCGGTGCAGGTGGCGACCACGACCAGGTCGACCTCGGACGCCGACCGGCCGCTGTTGGCCAGCGCCTTCTGCGCGGCCTCGGTGGCCAGGTCGACGACGGTCTCGCCCTCGGCGATGTGCCGCGTCCGGATGCCCACCCGGCTGCGGATCCACTCGTCGTCGGTGTCGACCAGCTTCGCCAGGTCGTCGTTGCTGAGGACCTTGGGGGGCTGGTAGTGGCCGAGTGCCACGATGCGCGAACCGGTCATACTGCCCACTCAACCCGGTTACCCACTGGTCAGTCGGGCGCGACCGGCTACAGGGTTCGTGCCGGGAAGCTGTAGGAGACCGACAAGAACCGTTGCGGCAGACGGCCACCGGGGCCGGCGCGGACCGCGGAAAAGGTGACGGATTCGGTGAACCGGGCCGGTCAGGCCGCCAGTGTGGGCGCGTCGCCCATGACGATCATCGGCTTTGCGGCCGGGTCCAGGGTGCGGATCAGCTGCGCCATCTTGTCCTCCGGGATGGAGACGCAGCCGTGCGTCGGACCGCCGTGGTCGACGTGGATCCAGATCCCGCCGCCCTTGGTCGAGCCGCTCGGGCGGCGCGGGTCCAGCGGGGAGTTGCCGGGCACCCGGTTGTAGTTGATCGCCACGACGTAGTCGAAGGAGCCGGCCAGCTGCTCGCCGGCGAAGCCCCTCCCGGAGACCACGAAGTTGGCGTCCTTGTCGTAGGGCAGTCTGCTGCCCGGATCCGCCTTGCGGCCGCCGGCGTCGGTGAGCGCGAAGACGCCGATCGGGCTGCGCAGGTCGCCCTCGTTGTGGTCGGTGGTCCAGCCCTTGAACGCGTTGTGGCCCTGCCAGCTCTCGCCGGCCAGCCAGCGCCCCTCGGCGGTGCGGGTCCACAGGGTGACGGTCGTGCGGTTGGCGTCCCGGCCGTCGCCGGAGGCCAGCACCACCTGGTTGGTGTCGGCGGGTATCCGGGCGGCGAAGGCACTGCCGAGGCCGGCGATCATGGCGACCGAGCCGTCCTCGCGGGCCTCGCTGCGGCCGGCCGCGGGCGCCTCGCTCTGCCGGTCGTCGGCGGCCCGGGCGGCCGGGGCGGCGGTCGGGGAGGCCTGGTCGGTCGTCGGCCGCGCCGCACCCGCGGGGTCCGGGGCGGTGAAGCCCTCCGGACCGGAGCCCCCGGCGGCGGTCACACCGGGCTTCGCGTCGTCCTGGCCGACGGTGTACCAGCCGGCGGCGGCGGCCAGCAGCAGGGCGGTGCCGGCCGTGACGGCCCGGCCGGTGCGCTTCTTCTTGGGCTTGCGGCGGTGGCCGCGGGCCGTCGTCCGGGGTCCGGCGGGAGCGGTGGCACGCTGCTGCGGGAGCGGCACCACCGGCTGCGGCTCGGGCTCCGCGCGGTGCACCGAGCCCGGCCCGGGCTCGCCGGGGTACCCCCCGAACGGCCGGTCGTACACGTCGTACTCCTCCGGACCGCGGTGGTCCGGGGCGGGGCCCTGGACCCCGTCCGGCGCCGCGTACTGCTGCGGGTCGCCGGGATACGGCTGCTGCGGTACCCCGTGCACCGGTTCGTACGGCGGGTACGGGGAGGTGCGACGGTAACCGGACATGTGGCCGATCCTGCCAAACAGAGGCCCGGTCGGTAAACCCGGGGTGCCGTGCGGGGCCGGTGAAGAACGCCGCCGCCCGGACCGCGGGGGCCCGGGCGGCGGCCCCGGATCAGAGGCGCATGGCCTGCGGGGTCTCCCGACGGGCCAGGTCGGGGCCCTCGTACTCGCGGATGATCTCGTAGCGGGTGTTGCGCTCCACCGGACGGAAACCGGCGTCCCTGATCAGATCGAGCAGGTCCTCACGGCTGAGCTTGTTCGGGGTGCCGAAGTTGTCCGCGTCGTGAGTGATCTTGTACTCGACCACCGAGCCGTCCATGTCGTCCGCGCCGTGGCTGAGCGCCAGCTGGGCGGTGGTGACGCCGTGCATCACCCAGAAGACCTTGACGTGCGGCACGTTGTCGAAGAGCAGCCGGGAGACCGCGAAGGTCTTCAGCGCCTCGGCGCCGGTGGCCATCTCCGTGCGGGCCATCAGCTTGTTGCGCACGACGCCGTCCTTGGAGTCGTGGAAGTCGTGCTGGTAGCGCAGCGGGATGAAGACCTGGAAGCCGCCGGTCTCGTCCTGCAGCTCGCGCAGCCGCAGCACGTGGTCCACCCGGTGCCGGGGCTCCTCGATGTGGCCGTAGAGCATGGTGGCCGGCGTCCTGAGGCCCTTGCTGTGGGCGAGCCGGTGGATCCGCGACCAGTCCTCCCAGTGGGTGTCGTGGTCGACGATGTGCTGGCGGACCTCCCAGTCGAAGATCTCCGCGCCGCCGCCGGTGAGCGACTCCAGGCCGGCGTCGATCAGCTCGTCGAGGATCTCCTCGGCCGGCAGGCCGCTGATCCGCTCGAACCAGTGGATCTCGGTGGCGGTGAACGCCTTGAGCGAGACGTTCGGCAGCGCGGCCTTCAGCTCCCGCAGCGAGCGCGGGTAGTAGCGCCACGGCAGGGTGGGGTGCAGGCCGTTGACGATGTGCAGCTCGGTGAGGGAGTCGACCTCCATCGCCTTGGCGAGCCGGACGGCCTCCTCGATGCGCATCGTGTAGGCGTCCTTCTCGCCCGGCTTGCGCTGGAACGAGCAGTACGCGCAGGACGCGTTGCACACGTTGGTCATGTTGAGGTGGCGGTTGACGTTGAAGTGGACGACGTCGCCGTTCTTCCGCGTCCGCACGTGGTGGGCCAGCCCGCCCAGCCAGGCCAGGTCGTCGCTCTCGTAGAGCGCGATCCCGTCCTCCCGGGTCAGCCGCTCCCCCGCGTAGACCTTCGCCTCCAGCTCGCGCTTGAGCCCTGCGTCCATGCGGTGCCCCGCCTCCTCCGACTTCGAATCGTTGCCGGAACGAGCGTACGCCCCCGCACGGGGCGGTTCGCGGGCAGCCGCCCCGCACGGCGTCCCCGGGCCTGCGGCGGGGCCGCGGCACCGGTCAGCCCGCGAGCAGCTCCGCGAGCAGCGCCGGGTCGATGTTGCCCCCGCTCACCACGGCCGCCAGGGCCTGCCCGCCGGTCTCGGCGGCCCGGTGGAAGTAGGCGGCCGGGGCCACCGCGCCGGACGGCTCGGCGACGATCCGCCCGCGCCTGGCCAGCAGTGCCACCGTCGCGCGGATCTCGTCCTCGGTGACGGTGACGATGTCGTCCACGTAGGCGGTGAGGTGCTCGTACGGCAGCACGCCCACCGAGGTGGTGCGCAGGCCGTCCGCGATCGTCCGGTAGGTGTCGGCGACCGGCCAGCTGACCCGCTCGCCGGCCCGCAGGCTGGCCTGCGCGTCGGCGGCCAGTTCGGGCTCCACGCCGATCACCCGGATGCCCGGGCGGGTCAGCTTGAGCGCGGCGGCCGTGCCGCCGATCAGCCCGCCGCCGCTGACCGGCACCAGCACCGTGTCCAGCTCCGCCGGGGCGTCCTCGGCGATCTCCAGGCCGACCGTGCCCTGCCCCGCGATGATGAACGGGTCGTCGTACGGCGGCACCCAGACGTGGCCGTGCCGCTCGGCCAGTTCGGCCGGCACGGTGTCCCGCTCCGCCGGCGGCACCAGCAGCACCTCGGCACCGAACGAGCGGGTGGCCTCGACCTTGACCGCCGGGGAGGTGTCCGGCATCACGATCACGGCCCTGATCCCGAGCAGCCCGGCGGCGTAGGCCACCGCCTGCGCGTGGTTGCCGCTGGACTGGGCGACCACGCCGCGGGCGCGCTCGTCCGCGCTCAGCGCGGCGAGCCGGTTGTACGCGCCGCGGGTCTTGAACGCCCCGGTCGGCTGGAGGTTCTCCGGCTTCAGCCAGAGCCGTCGCCCGCCGTCCTCCGCCCAGGGGGCGGGGACCAGCGGCGTGCGCACCGCGACCCCGGCGATCCGCTGCCGGGCCGCGCGCAGTTCCTCCAGACCGACCAGTGCCATGACCGCCGCTCCCCCGTGCGTTCCGCGCCCGCCTTCCGCGGGCGCTGTCCGGTGTGGTTACTCGGGGTCGGCGAACGGCAGCTCGCTGACCCGGCTCTCCCACTTCGTGGAGAGTACGACGGTCGTCCGGGTACGAGCCACCCCCTTCGTGCCCGAGATGCGCTTCACCACCGACTCCAGGCCCTCGACGTCCGGCACCCGGACCTTGAGCATGTACGAGTCGTCACCGGCGATGAACCAGCAGTCCTCGACCTCGCCGAGGTCCTTGAGCCGGAACGCGACGTCCTCGTGGTCCGCCGCGTCGGTCAGCTGGAGCCCGATCAGGGCCGTGACGCCGAAGCCGAGCGAGGCCGGGTTGACCGTCGCCCGGTAACCGGTGATGACACCGGCCTGCTCCAGGCGGTTGATGCGGTCCGTGACGCTCGGGCCGGAAAGACCGACCAACCGGCCCAGCTCGGCGTAGGAGGCGCGGCCGTTCTCCCGGAGCGCCTGGATGAGCTGTCTGTCCACCGTGTCCATATACCGTCCGCGTCCTTCCGAACCTCACCAGACCCACAGATCATTATCCGGATTCAAAGGCGCCGTGCTCGGACCGACCCGGATATCGCAGAGAACATACTCTCCCGTCCTGCGGTCTCTCACTCCCCCTCAGACCGACCGGTCCGTCCCGCGCGCCGCCGCGCCCAACTCGCCCTCCCAGCGGCGGTACAGCGTGTGGGGCACCCCGACCGCGTCCAGCACCCGTCCGGCGACGAAACCGACCAGCTCCTGGACGGTGGAGCCGCCGGCGTAGAAACCGGGCGAGGCGGGGAGCACGACAGCACCCTGCGCGTCCAGCTCCACCAAGTGCTTCAACGTCACCCCGTTGAGTGGTGTCTCGCGGACGCAGACGACCAGCGGACGCCGCTCCTTCAGGGTGACGCTGGCCACCCGCTGGAGCAGGTCCTTGCTGAGGCCGAGCGCGATCCCGGCCACCGCGCCGGTGGTCGCGGGCACCACCAGCATCCCCTTCGCGGGGTAGGAGCCGCTGGACGGGCCGGCCGCGAAGTCGCCGGCGGGCCAGTACCGGACGTCGTCCAGCCCCTCGGCCGCGGCCCCCAGCCAGGCCGCGAGGTCGGCGCGCCAGTGCGCGTCCCGGAAGGAGATGCCCGTCTCGTCGAGGATCGTCAGCCGGGCGGCGCGGCTCACCACCAGGTCGACGGACTCGCCGGCGGCGAGGAGGGCGCGGATCACGGCGGCGGCGTACGGGGTGCCGGACGCGCCGGAGACCCCCACGACCCAGGGACGGCGGACGGGCTGTGCTGGCTTTTCCATAGTGGTTACTTTCTATCCTCACTCCCTCCCGGCCCGCCCTGGGAGGATGGTCGGCATGCCCACGTCCCTCGTCGACCTCACCCATCAGGTGACCACCGCGATGCCGGTCTACCCCGGCGACCCGGCGGTCGTCCTGGAGCCCGCGCTCACCACCGCCACCGCCGGGGTGAACGTGCTCGCCCTGCACCTCGGCTCGCAGTCCGGCACCCACGTCGACGCGCCGTACCACGTCGACGTCACCTGGCCGACGCTGGACGGCCTGCCGCTGGAGCGGTTCACCGGACCCGCCGTCATCGCCGACCTGCGCGGACTCGAACCGCGCGCCGCGATCACCGCCGAACGGCTGGCGCCCGCGCTGGAGCGGGCCGGCGAGGGCACCGTGCTGCTGCTCGCCACCGGCTGGGCGCGGCACTGGGGCACCGACGCCTACCTCGCCCACCCGAGCCTGACCGCGGGCGCCGCGGAGGCGATCGTCGCCGCCGGGGTGCGCACGGTCGGGGTGGACGCGCTCAGCGTCGATCCCACGCCCGACCCGGGGCCGGGCGACCCGGCGGTGGCCGCGCTGCTCGCCGACCTCACCGACGAGCACGACCAGCCCGCCGCCGAGGAGCCCACGCTGGCCGCGCACCGGGTGCTGCTCGGGGCGCCGGGCGGCGGGGTGATCGCGGAGAACCTGACCGACCTGCGGCCGCTGCTGGCCGCGCAGGAGGCGGGCCGGCCGGTCGAGGTGTCGCTGTTCCCGCTGCGGCTGGTGGCGGCGGACGGCGCTCCGGTGCGCGCGGTGGCGCGGCTGGGGTGACCGCCCGCCGGGCAGCGGGGCGCTCCGACCGCGAACACCTGGCCTGGCCCGCGGACTTGGTCTAGACCATCATCGGCGGGCGGCGGTACGCTGTCCGGCCATGGCAGAGATCATCGGAGTCGTCGAGCAGCTCTGGCGCTACCCCGTGAAGTCCACCGGCGGCGAGCGGCTCGCCGCCGTGGAGGTGGACGACCGCGGGCTGGCGGGCGATCGCCTCTACGCCGTGCGCGACGGCGACGGCAAGCTCGGCTCCGGCAAGAACACCCGCCGGTTCCGGCGGATGGACGGCCTGCTCCGCCTCTCCGCCCGGCTCGGGCACCGGATCGACGGCCCCGAGCTGTTCGACCCGCTCGGCCGGCCGGTCGCCGACCCGACCGCCTTCCTCCGCGCCTACCTGCAGCTCGACGACGTCGAGCTCGCCCGCGAGGACGCCGTCTCGCACTTCGACCAGCTCCCGGTCAGCGTGCTCACCACCGCCACCCTGGACTGGATCACCGACGCCGCGCCGTCCGCCGTGGTGGACGTCCGCCGGTTCCGGCCCAACGTGCTGCTGCGCACCCCGCCGGGTACCCCGCCGTTCACCGAGGACGCCTGGTTCGGCCGCGAGGCGCAGGGCTCGGCACCCTCCGGTGCCCGGCTCGCCTTCGTCCGCTCCAGCGAGCGCTGTGTGATGACCACCGCCGCCCAGCCCGGCCTGCCGCACGCCCCGGAGATCCTCAAGGCGCTCGTCCAGTTCCACGACGGCCGCCTGGACGCCCTCGCCGGGGTCGCCGCACCCGGGCGGCTCGCCGTCGGGGACACGCTGACCCTCGACTGACGCCGAACCGCCCGCCCGGCCCGGAGGACTCAGTGGCCCGCCGGGAGGAGGCAGACCGGGTGGCCGGCGGGGTCCGCGTAGATGCGCCAGCGGCCGGCGTCGTGGAGCAGCGCGGCGCCGAGGGCGAGGACGGCGGGCTCCGCGGTGGCGAGGTCGGGGACGTCGACGTCCAGGTGGGCCTGCTGCGGGTGCGCCGGGTCGGGCCAGCGCGGCGGGCGGTGGTCGGCGACCCGCTGGAAGCAGAGCACCTGGCCGGTGGGCGTGTGCAGGGTGGACCAGTCGTCGTCCAGCGACCAGCGCGGGTCCGGGCGGTCCACCTCGCCGCCGAGCAGTCCGGCGTAGAACCGCGCCAGCGCGGCCGGGTCCGGACAGTCGAGCACGAGGCACTGCAGCCGGCCGATCACGGGGGCTCCTTCGGGGTCCGGGGGCGGGCCGGATCCGCGCCCTGGACGGCGCGGGGCACCGCGGGACAGTCCAGCCGCCGGACGGCCCGGTGTCGACCGGTTTTCGACACGGCCGGCCGCGGCGACCGGCCCGGCCGCCGGGGTCGTCGGGGTCGTCGGGACGGGCCCGGAGCTCCGCGCCGGGGCGGCACTGCGGCACTCCGGCCGGCGGGGGCCGCCTCCTCCTTCGGTCCCCGCCGGCGCGGGGCCTACCCGAGCTGCCTGATCCGCTCCCGCACGGCGGGCGAGGCCTTCGCCCACGAGCCGGAGTCGAACGGCGGCCGGGGGTCGTACTCGGCGTGCAGCTGGATCGCCCGGGCGGTGGTCTCGTCGGCGAGCAGGGCCACCAGGTGCAGCGCCATGTCGATGCCGGCGGAGATGCCGGCCGCCGTGACGATCCGGTCCCGCCGCACCACCCGCTCGGGGACGTAGGTGGCGCCGTGGGCCGGCAGCTCGCCGGCCGCCGCCCAGTGCGTGGTGACGGCCAGGCCCTGGAGCAGTCCGGCGGCCCCGAGCAGGAGCGCGCCCGTGCACACCGAGGCGGTGTACCTCGTCGTGCCGTGCATCCGGCGCAGCCAGTCGAGGAACTCGGCGTCGCCCATCAGCGGCCGGGTGCCGTGCCCGCCCGGGAGGAGCAGCACGTCGCAGGAGTCGACCTCCGTGTACCGGGTGGGCACGTCCAGCCGCATCCCTCCGATGCTGTCGGCCACCGCCCCCTTGGCGCCCGCCGCCACGAACCGCACGGTGGCTCCGGGAAGATAGCCGAGCACCTGGTACGGGCCGATCGCGTCGAGCGGCTCGAAGTCGTCGAAGAGCGGGATGACGATGTCCATGTCCCGCAGCGTAAAGGGGAGTTGGCCTCCCGTCCCGCCTCCGTTCAGCGGATTCACGAGAACGAGTGGTCTGCACCAGTGTTCTTTACCGCAGCGCATCCAACTCCGCGCCGACGGCCGCACGGAGCGGGTCGTGGACGGGGGCGAGGGCGTGGGCCGGGTCGGTCCAGCGGGTGCGGGGGTAGAGCCAGACCGGCAGCCGGACGAGGTCGGCGGGCTCCCAGTCGTAGCGGGGCCAGACGTGCGCGTGGAGCATCGGGTCGGCGTTGCCGAGGATCTCCAGGTTGACCCGCCGGAACGCCGGGTCGGCCGCCCGGCAGGCGCGTTCGACGGCCTCGCCGAGCCGGTCGAGGTCCTCCAGGTACGCCAGCCGGCGCGGCCGGGGGAGGTCGGAGAGCCGCTGCACTCCCGGCTCGTCGGTCAGCAGCACCGCGTACCCGGGCAGGAACTGCACGTCCCCGATCACCGCGAACCCGGCGCCCAGCCGCCGGACGACGGTGGGGTTCTCACCGCGCAGCGCGGCGGCGACCCGGTCGGACTTCCAGTCGTGGTTCTCGTCGGTCATGGCCCCATGCTAGGGACGGACGACCACCGGGTGACCGGATCCGGCCGGGGTGGACCGCCACCGGGCTCCGCACCCGGCCCGGCCGCGCGGAACGCCCGGCCGGCGGGTCCGGCCGGGGTCCGCCGGGCGACCGCCCCGGAGGGCCCGGGGAGCCCGATCGGGCCCCGCTCCGGGGCGGCGGCCCGCAGGGAGCGGGCCGATTCGTGACCCGGATCACATCCGGTGGCCGATGGGTTTCCGCCCGGTGGCCGGTCATAAGGGCATGACGAACACGCTGACGGCGCAGACCGCCCACGCCACCGCCGCCCGCCCGCTGCTGACCGCCGGTGCGCTCGGCGGGCCGCTCTTCCTCGCCGTCGGCGTCGTCGGCGGGCTGACCCGGGAGGGGTTCGACTTCACCCGCAACGCGCTCAGCCAGCTCGCTCTCGGCGAGCTCGGGTGGATCCAGCGGACCGCGTTCCTGCTGACCGGCGCCCTGCTGGTCGCGGGTGCCGTCGGGGTGCGGCGGGCGCTGCCGGGGAGCGTCTGGGCACCGCGGCTGATCGGGGTGTTCGGGGCGTCCTTCGTACTGGACGGGTTCTTCGCCGCCGACCCCGGCGCGGGCTTCCCGGTGGGGGCGCCCGAGGGCCGGGTGACGGAGCTGAGCGGGCACGGCACGGTGCACCTGGCCGGCGGGACGGTCGGCTTCCTCGCCCTGTGCGCGGCGTTCCTCGTGCTCGCCCGGCACCTGGACCGGCCCTGGGCCCTCGCCTCGCGCGTCGTCGCGGCCGTGGTGCTCGCCGGCTTCGCCGCCTCGGGCGCGACCGTGCTGTCCTTCACCCTCGCCGCCGCGCTCGGCCTCGGCTGGCTGAGCGCTGTCGCCGTCAGGCTCCATGCGTGAAGATCACCGTCAGAAGACCGTCCGGAACCGAGGAGAGCCACCCCATGAGCGAGACACCCGCCGTCAAGGGCCCCGCCAGCTACTTCCCCTCCATCGAGCAGAAGTACGGGCAGCCGATCGCGCACTGGAAGGAGCTGATCCGCTCCTCCCCGCTGACCAGGCACATGGAGCTGGTCGCCTGGCTGAAGGCCGAGCACGGGCTCGGGCACGGACACGCGAACGCCCTCGTCAAGCACACGCTCGACGAGGGCGGAAAGTAGGACCCCGGGGGGCGCGGCCTCAGACGCCGAGGCCGCGCACCACCAGGTCGACGAGCGCGAAGAAGAACAACGAGATCCCGACGAAGCCGTTCGTCTGGAAGAACGCCCGGTTCAGCCGGGACAGGTCGTTCGGCTTCACGATGGTGTGCTCGTAGACGAAGGCGCCGGCCACCACCAGCAGGCCGATCCAGAACGCCACGCCCGCGTCGGTGAGCACCGCGTACCAGCCCAGCAGCAGCGTGGTGAGCACGTGGCAGCCACGGGCGCCGCGGATCGCGGCCGGGACGCCGAAGCGCGCCGGGACGGACCGCACGCCGCCCGTCCGGTCGGACTCGACGTCCTGGCAGGCGTAGATCAGGTCGAAGCCGCCGATCCAGATGCCGACGGCCGCGCCGAGCACGACCGCCTCCCAGGACCACGAGCCGGTGACGGCCAGCCAGGCGCCGACCGGGCCCATCGCCTGGGCCAGGCCCAGGATCGCCTGCGGGAAGTCGGTGAACCGCTTGCCGTAGGGGTAGACCACCATCGGCACCACGGCCACCGGCGCGAGCGCCAGGCAGAGCGGGTTCAGCAGGGCCGCGGCGCCCAGGAAGACCACCAGGGCGACCGCCGAGCCCACGTACGCGGTCCTCAGCGACACGGCGCCGGTGACGAGTTCGCGCCCGGCCGTGCGCGGGTTGCGGGCGTCGATCTCGCGGTCGATGATCCGGTTGGCGGCCATGGCGAAGGTCCGCAGGCCGACCATGCACACCGTGACGACGAACAGCTCGCCCCAGTGCACCCGCCCGTCGGTCCGGAACATCGCGGTCAGCGCCGCGATGTAGGCGAAGGGCAGGGCGAAGACCGAGTGCTCGATCATCACCAGCCGCAGGAAGGACCTGACCTTGCCGGGCGGGACCTCGGGAAGCGCGGCGGCGGTGCTCACAGGCCGTACTCCTTCCAGCGGCGGTCCACCAGGGCGGCGGTCGCCGGGTCGGAGCTGACCATCTCGGGCCAGCCACCGTCCCGGGTGTAGCCCTCCTCGGGCAGCTTGCGGGTCGCGTCGATGCCCGCCTTGCCGCCCCAGAACTGCTGGTAGGAGGCATGGTCCAGGTGGTCGACCGGACCCTCGACCACGGTCAGGTCGCGGCTGTAGTCGACGTTGCCGAAGGCCCGCCAGGCGACCTCCTGGTAGTCGTGGACGTCACAGTCGGAGTCCACCACGATGATCAGCTTGGTCAGCGACATCATGTGCGCGCCCCAGATGGCGTGCATGGTCTTCTGCGCGTGCTTCGGGTACTTCTTGTCGATCGAGACGATCACGCAGTTGTGGAAGCCGCCGGCCTCGGGCAGGTCGTAGTCGACGATGTCCGGGATGATGATCTTCAGCAGCGGCAGGAAGAAGCGCTCGGTGAACTTGCCCAGCGGGCCGTCCTCCGTCGGCGGGCGGCCGACCACGATCGACTGCAGGATCGGGCGCCGGCGCATCGTCACGCAGTCGATGGTCAGCGCCGGGAACGGCTCCTGCGGCGTGTAGAAGCCGGTGTGGTCGCCGAACGGACCCTCGGGCAGCAGCTCGCCCGGCTCCAGCCAGCCCTCCAGGACCACCTCGGCGTCGGCCGGGACCTGCAGCGGGACGGTCCGGCAGTCGACCATCCGCACCCGCTCGCCGGCGACGAAACCGGCGAACAGGTACTCGTCGATGTCGCCCGGCAGCGGCGCGGTGGCCGCGTAGGTGACGGCCGGCGGACAGCCGAAGGCGATCGCGACCGGCAGCCGCTCGCCGCGCTTGGCGGCCACCGCGGCGTGGTTGCGGCTGTCCTTGTGGATCTGCCAGTGCATGCCGATGGTGCGGCGGTCGTGCCGCTGGAGCCGGTACAGACCGAGGTTGCGGATGCCGCTGTCCGGGTCCTTGGTGTGGGTCAGACCCAGGTTGAAGAACGATCCGCCGTCCAGCGGCCAGGTGAACAGCGCGGGCAGCTCGTCCAGGTTGACGTCGTCACCGGTGAGCACCACCTCGTGCACCGGCGCGTCGCCGGACCTGACGTTCTTCGGCGGCACGTGGGCCATCGAGGCGAGCTTGCCGAAGGCGTCCCGGAACCCGGTGAAGCCCTGCGGGAGCTCCGGCTTCAGCAGACCGGAGATCTTGTCGCCGATCTCCTCCGGCCCCTTGAGGCCGAGCGCCTTGGCCAGCCGGCGCTCGGTGCCGAACACGTTCATCGCCAGCGGCATCGAGGAGCCCTTGACGTTCTCGAACAGCAGAGCCGGGCCCTTGGCCTTCTGCACGCGGTCGACGATCTCGCCGATCTCCAGATGGGGGTCCACCTCCGCCGTGATGCGCTTGAGGTCGCCTTCGCGGTCGAGGGCCCGCAGGAACGAGCGGAGATCGTCGTATGCCATGCCAGCCAGTATCCGCCACCCGATAGCCTGGCCTGTGTCAAGGGCCCCTCGAAGCGGTGCACCGCCCAGCGGGCGGGCCCGCCGCCGCGGGGAACCGCCCGCCCGCCACCGACGCCGCCCGGGGGAGATCGCCGCCGTGCTGAGGATCCTGACCTTCGTGCTCCCGCTCGCCCTCTGGGTGTGGGCCTTCATCGACTGCCTGACGACCCCCGAGGAGGAGGTGAAGCACCTCCCCAAGGTGGTCTGGGTGATCATCGTGCTGCTCTTCCCGCTGGTCGGCTCGATCGCCTGGCTGGTGGCCGGCAAGCGGCGCTCGGTGCCGCGCCCCGCCGCGGCCGGCGGCCCCGGCGCCACCGTCCGGGGCCCGGCGTACGGCCGCCGGCCCGACGGCCGACCGCTGGCGCCGGACGACGACCCCGAGTTCCTCGCCTCGCTGAAGAGGAACGACAAGCAGCACGAGGACATGCTCAAGCAGTGGGAGGCGGATTTGCGCCGCCGGGAGAACGAGCTGCGCGGCCGGGACGACCCGGACGAGGGCCGGCGCGGCTGACCGCCGGTCGCTCGGACAGCCCACCCGGGATCCACCGGGTGGGCTGCGGTGTTTTTGGCGCATCCCTACGACTGGGAAGGCCCCACCACCTCGACGACAGCGCTGTCACCACCGCACCAAGCGTCCCTTGAGCCTTCCTTGAGGCACCGCGGCCAGTCTTGACCGGGACAGCCCTGACCTGCACGTTTCCTCATGTCCAGCTCACCCGGGGGCCATCCGGGCGACAGCTCGGGGTAATCGAACAGCTACCGCCCGAGCGGGCCGAAACCCTTCGGTTTCTGTGCAGCCCTGACATCTAAACGGACGCGACCTTGTACGGAATCGACGCCGAAACCAGCGTGCGGCCCCTCGTACAGTCATAAGTGAAGAAGTGATTCGCAGCCGGGGGCATCGCAGACGTTGGCTGTCGGACAGTTCCCTCACCTTTGGAGTGGTTCGAGATGACGGTTGTGGACCAGGCGCCGGTCGGCGACGACGCCCCCGAAACCCCGGCTGACGTCCGGGGCCGGGTCGCGGAGCTGCACGAACTGCGCGAGCAGGTCCGGCGCGGCCCGGGCGAGAAGGCGACCGAGGCCCAGCACGCCAAGGGCAAGCTGACCGCCCGGGAGCGCATCGACCTGCTGCTCGACGAGGGCTCGTTCCACGAGGTCGAGCCGCTGCGCCGGCACCGGGCCACCGGCTTCGGCCTGGAGGCCAAGAAGCCGCACACCGACGGCGTCGTCGTCGGCTGGGGCACCGTGCACGGCCGGACGGTCTTCACCTACGCGCACGACTTCCGGATCTTCGGCGGCGCGCTCGGCGAGGCCCACGCGCAGAAGATCCACAAGATCATGGACATGGCCATCGCGGCCGGTGCCCCGCTGGTCTCCCTCAACGACGGCGCCGGCGCCCGCATCCAGGAGGGCGTCACCGCGCTCGCCGGCTACGGCGGCATCTTCCAGCGCAACACCAGGGCCTCCGGCGTCATCCCGCAGATCTCCGTGATGCTCGGCCCGTGCGCCGGCGGCGCGGCCTACTCGCCCGCCCTGACCGACTTCGTCTTCATGGTCCGCGAGACCTCGCAGATGTTCATCACCGGCCCGGACGTCGTCCAGGCGGTCACCGGCGAGAAGATCAGCCAGAACGGGCTCGGCGGCGCCGACGTGCACGCCGGCGTCTCCGGCGTCTCGCACTTCGTCTACGACGACGAGCAGTCCTGCATCGAGGAGGTCCGCTACCTCCTGTCGCTGCTGCCGCAGAACAACCGCGAGATGCCGCCGTCGGCCGTCAACGACGACCCGGTGGACCGCCGCAACGAGACCCTGCTCGACCTGGTGCCGGCCGACGGCAACCGGCCGTACGACATGCGCAAGGTGATCGAGGAGATCGTCGACCACGGCGAGTACCTGGAGGTCCACGAGCGCTGGGCCACCAACGTGCTCTGCGTGCTCGCCCGGATCGACGGCCACGTCACCGGCATCATCGCCAACCAGCCCCAGTCGCTGGCCGGCGTCCTGGACATCAACGCCAGCGAGAAGGCCGCGCGCTTCGTCCAGATGTGCGACGCCTTCAACATCCCGCTGGTCACCATGCTCGACGTCCCCGGCTTCCTGCCCGGGGTCGACCAGGAGCACGACGGCATCATCCGCCACGGCGCGAAGCTCCTCTACGCCTACTGCAACGCGACCGTGCCGCGGATCCAGCTGATCCTGCGCAAGGCCTACGGCGGTGCCTACATCGTCATGGACTCGCGCTCGATCGGCGCCGACCTCTCCTTCGCCTGGCCGACCAACGAGATCGCCGTCATGGGCGCCGAGGGCGCCGCCAACGTCATCTTCCGCCGGGACATCAACGCCGCCGACGACCCGGACGCGATGCGCAACCAGAAGATCAAGGAATACAAGAGCGAGCTGATGCACCCGTACTACGCGGCCGAGCGCGGCCTCGTGGACGACGTCATCGACCCCGCCGAGACCCGTCAGGTCCTGGCGTCCTCGCTGGCCATGCTGCGCACCAAGCACGCGGACCTGCCGAGCCGCAAGCACGGCAACCCCCCGATGTAGTTGCGCCGCCCGGCCGGCGACAGCCGGCCGGCCCCGCCGACGACCATTCACCGCACCCTTCCGCCGGGAGAGAACCGGACCATGACCGCTTCCGCCGAACCACTCGTCCGCATCGTCCGCGGCTCGCTCTCCGACGAGGAGCTCGCCGCCCTGACCGCCGTGCTGATGGCCCGCGCCGCGGCCGCCCAGCAGGCGGCGGCCGCCGGCTCGCCGGTCGAGCCGATCGCCAACTGGCAGCGCCTGGAGCGCCGCACGGCGTACTACTCGCCGGTCAGCTGGCAGTGGGCCGCCTGACGGCCCGAACGGAGCAGGACCGGAGGCCGGTCACCCGCGGGGAGGGGG
>NZ_JBHJRC010000195.1:0-15921 GCF_042261735.1 Kitasatospora sp. NPDC056327
CGCGTGGACCACGGTCCACGCGCCCCTCGCCCGTCCGTCAGCCGGCCGCCGGGGCGTTGCGGCCGTCCGGGAGGTCCGCCACGTCCACGTCGGCCGCCTCGACCTCCTCGCGGGTGATCCCGAGCAGGTACAGCACGGTGTCCAGGAACGGCACGTTCACCGCGGTGTCCGCGGCCTCCCGCACCACCGGCTTGGCGTTGAACGCGACACCCAGCCCGGCGGCGTTCAGCATGTCCAGGTCGTTGGCGCCGTCGCCGATCGCCACCGTCTGCTCCAGCGGCACCCGGGCCTGCTCGGCGAACCTGGTCAGCCAGCGCGCCTTGCCCGCCCGGTCGACGATCTCGCCGACCACCCGGCCGGTGAACCTCCCGTCCACCACCTCCAGGGTGTTCGCCGCCGCGAAGTCCAGCCCCAGCTGCTCCACCAGGTGGTCGGTGACCTGGGTGAACCCGCCCGACACCACCGCGACCTGGTAGCCCAGCCGCTGCAGCGTCCGGATCAGGGTCCGCGCCCCGGGTGTGAACCGGACCTCGGCGCGGACCTTCTCCGTCACCGAGGCGTCCAGCCCGGCCAGCAGCGCCACCCGGGCGTGCAGCGACTCGGCGAAGTCCAGCTCGCCGCGCATCGCCGCCGCCGTCACCTCGGCGACCTCCGCCTCGCAGCCCGCGTGGGCGGCGAACAGTTCGATCACCTCGTCCTGGATCAGCGTCGAGTCGACGTCCATGACGACCAGCCGCTTGGCCCGCCGCTCCAGTCCGGCCGCCACCACCGCGACGTCGACCCGCTGGGTGGCCGCCTCCCGCACCAGCTCGGCGCGCAGCAGGTCGGTGGCCACGCCCGAGACGGCCAGCTCGACGGCGGTCACCGGGTACTTGGCGAGCCGGAAGACCCGGTCGATGTTGCCGCCGGAGCCGGTGATCCGGGCGGTCAGCGCGGCGACGGCGGACGCGGTCAGCGGGTGGCCCAGCACGGTGACGTGCGAGCGGCCCTCCCGGCGGGGCCGGTTGTCGCCGATGCCGGAGATGATCTCGGCCTGGAGCTTCTGCTCCTCGGCCCAGCGGTGCACGACGGCCCGCAGGTCGCCCTCGGCGCCCGGCGAGTGCGGCGGGGTGACCAGGGCGCACAGCGTTATCCGGCCACGGGTCACCACCTGTTCGATGTCGATGACCTCGACGCCGAACCCGGCCAGGGTGGCGAAGAGCCCGGTGGTGATACCGGGGCGGTCCTTGCCGAACACCTTGACGAGCAGGGTGCGCCCGTCCTCGGTCCGGGGCTGCGGGGCGGGGAACGGCTCGGCGGCCAAGGGCGATGCGTTCATGGTGCCTCCCACGCTACCCGCAGCCCGGCGCCGCCACGGCACCCGTCCGGGTCGTGGACGGGTCGTGGACGGGCGCGCACGCGCGGTCCCCGGGCGGTGCGCGGACGGTCGGCGAACGGCCGGCGAACGCCCGGGGGACGAGAGCGCGGGCGGAGGTTCCGGACGGGCGTCCGGGACGGGTCGTACAAGCGCGGTCCGCGAATCGTTGCCGCCCGGTCACAGTCCTCGGGGGCGGCTTACACCCGTGGCCGGCGGGCTGGAATGATTCCCCCGTCAGATTCACGATCATTTCGCCCCCACTGACCGGGGCGCACCATCGGGGGAACCGAGAGAGCGGGGCAGACGAGAGTGCCGCAACTCGTCATCGAGATCAACGGGCAGCAGCGGGTCCTGGAACCCGGGCGGTCCTACACCATCGGTCGCAATCCGCAGGCGGACTTCCAGTTCGACGACGCGCGGGTCTCCTGGCAGCACGCCACCATCTCCTTCAACGGGGCGGGTTGGCAGCTGGACGACCACGGGAGCACCAACGGCACCTACACCGGCGGCGCCCGCACCATGCAGGCGCAGCTGTTCCCGGGTGCCGTGGTCAACCTCGGCAACGCCGAGAACGGCCCCCGGCTCGCCTTCTCCGCGCCGGCCGCCCAGCCGGCCGCCCAGGCCCCGGCCTGGCACGAGGCGTCCACCAGCCGCAGCCCCGCCCCGCAGCCGCCGCCCGCGGCCCAGCAGCCGTGGCAGCCCCAGGCGGCCCAGCAGCCCTACCCGCCGCAGGCGCAGGCCCAGCCGCACCTCCAGCAGCCGCCGCACCAGCAGCAATGGCCGCAGCCGCAGGCCCAGCCGCAGCAGCAGGGGTTCCCCCAGGGGTTCCCGCAGCAGCAGGGGTTCCCGCAGCCGTCGCCCGCCGTGCACGACGGCGGCCCGCAGCCGACCGTCATCCGCAACCTGACGGCCGGCATGAAGACCATCCGGATCGGCCGCGCGCTCGACAACGACATCGTCGTCTCCGACCTCCAGGTCTCCCGCCACCACGCCGAGCTGCGCCAGCTGCCCGACGGCCGCTACGAGATCGTCGACCTCGGCAGCCACAACGGCATCTTCCTCAACGGCCTGCGCGTCGAGCGCCAGCTGATCGGGGAGCAGGACCGGCTGACCGTCGGTCACTCCAGCTTCGTGCTGGTCGGCGACCAGCTCCAGGAGTTCGTCGACACCGGCGCGGTCTCCTTCTCCGCCCGCCACCTGACCGTCGAGGTCGAGCACAAGGGCGGCAAGAAGATCCTGCTCAACGACGTCAGCTTCGGCGTCCCGGAGAAGTCCCTGGTCGCGGTCATCGGTCCGTCCGGCTCCGGCAAGTCGACCCTGCTGCGCGCCCTCACCGGCTACCGCCCGGCCGACCGCGGCGACGTCCTGTACGACGGCCGCAACCTCTACAAGCAGTTCGCCGAGCTGCGCTCGCGGATCGGTCTGGTGCCCCAGTCGGAGATCCTGCACAAGGAGCTGACGGTCCGCACCGGCCTCAAGTACGCGGCCCGGCTGCGCTTCCCCGGCGACACCGAGGCCCGCGAGCGCGAGGCCCGGATCGACGAGGTGCTCTACGAGCTGCGCCTCGACAAGCGTGCCGACAACCGGATCACCGCGCTCTCCGGCGGCCAGCAGAAGCGCGTCTCGGTGGCGCTGGAGCTGCTCACCAAGCCCTCGCTGATCTTCCTGGACGAGCCCACCTCGGGCCTCGACCCGGGCATGGACCGCGAGGTCATGCAGATGCTGCGCGGCCTCGCCGACGACGGCCGCACGATCCTGGTGGTCACCCACTCGGTGGCCGAACTCGCCCTCTGCGACCGGCTCCTGGTGATGGCCCCGGGCGGCTCGGTGGCGTACTTCGGCCCGCCGGACGAGGCCCTGCACTTCTTCGGGTACGAGACCTGGGCGGACATCTTCCAGGCCTTCGAGAACTACCCGGACCACGACTGGGCCGGCCGCTACCGCAGCTCGGTGCACCACCAGCAGTACTCGGCCGACGTCGAGTCGGGCACCGTGCAGTCCGCGCAGATCGTCCAGGAGGCGGTCCGTCCGCCGAAGCCGCAGAGCTGGGGCTCCCAGCTCTGGACGCTGATCCGCCGCTACGTCTCGGTGCTCGCCTCGGACCGGGGCTTCCTGGCGCTCTCCGTCCTGCTGCCGGCGGTGCTCGGTGCGGTCAGCGTGCTGATCCCGAACGAACCGGGCCTGGCGCCGAACCCCAAGTCGCAGCTCGGCCTGAACAGCGGCGCCGCGACGATCATGTTGATCCTGGCGATCGGCGCCTGTTTCTCCGGCGCGGCCAACTCGGTCCGCGAGCTGATCAAGGAACGGGCGATCTACGAACGGGAACGGGCCACCGGGCTCTCCCGCTCGGCGTACATGATGTCCAAGATCATCGTGCTGGGCTTCTTCAGCGTGGTCCAGGGCGCGATCATCTCCGCGGTCGGCTTCCTGCCGCGCAAGCTGCCCGCGCACGGCCTGGTCGTCAAGGACCTGCCGATCCTGGAGATGAGCCTCGGCCTGATCCTGCTGAGCTTCGCCTCGATGATGTTCGGCCTGGCGATCTCCGCGCTGGTCAAGACCGCCGAGAAGACCATGCCGCTGCTGGTCATGTTCGCGATCATCCAGGTCGTCTTCACCGGCTGCCTCTTCCAGGTCTTCTCCAAGCCCGGCCTGGAGCAGTTCGCCTGGCTGATGCCGGCCCGCTGGGGCACCGGCATGGTCGCCACCACGCTGGACCTCTCGAAGCTCCTCGGCCCCTGGAACAAGGACTTCCAGAACCCCGAGTACGACGCGATCTGGGGCCACAACGTCGGCCAGTTCTGGTTCGACGCCGGAATCCTGATCCTGATGTCGGTCGTCATCGGCGTCATCGTGACCCGCCTCCAGCGGCGCCACGAGCCCGAGGTCATGCAGAAGGGCTGACCGCCCGCCCGGACGCCCGCGGGGGCGGGCCCGCTCCCACCGGGGAGAGGGCCCGCCCCCGCGGCGTTCCCGGCGGAACCCGGCGTGATCCGGGAGGCGCGTCGTGGCCCGTCCCCGGGCCCGGCGGGCGGGGGCCCGGGGACGGGTCCTAGGCCCGCAGACCTGGTCCCCGCCCGGCCCGGGACCGACGCGCCCGGCCCGCGCACGGCGGTAGGTTGGCGTCATGCCCACCGTGCCAAGCGACCACCGGCACGCCGCACCGCCGCGCGCCGACCGGATCCCGGTCGGACCGCCGCCGGACGGCAGTACGCCCGCCTGCGAACCCTGCCTCGCCGGCATCGAGGCCGTCAGCCAGGCGCTGCTCGCCATGAGCCGCCACCTGGAGGTCCGCGAGGTCCTGCGCCGGATCACCGCGTCCGCCCGCGTCCTGCTCGGCGCCGAGTACGCCGCCCTCGGCGTCCCCGACGACCACGGCGGCTTCGCCCAGTTCGTCGTCGACGGCGTCACCGACGAACAGTGGCGCGCCATCGGCCCGCTGCCCCGCCAGCACGGCGTGCTCGCCGCGATGCTCCACGAGACCACCCCCATCCGGCTCGCCGACGTCCGCCGGGCCCCCGCCTTCGGGGGCTGGCCCGACGCCCACCCCGAGCTGATCGCCTTCCTCGGCATGCCGATCGTCGACCCCGACCACGCCGAGGACGAACCCGCCGTCCTCGGTGTCATCTACCTCGCCAACAAGCGGGGCGGCGGCGGCTTCACCGACCACGACGAGGAACTCCTGCGGATACTCGCCGCGCACGCGGCCCTCGCGCTCTCCAACGCCCGCCTCTACGAGCGCAGCCGCGAACTCACCCTGGCCGGCGAACGCGCCCGGATCGCCCACGACCTGCACGACGCCGTCTCGCAGAAGCTCTTCTCGCTGCGCCTCACCGCCAAGGCCGCCGCCAAGCTCGTCGACCGCGACCCGGCCCGCGCCCGCGCCGAACTCGCCGAGGTCGCCCGGCTCGCCGCCGAGGCCGCCGACGAACTGCGCGCCGTCGTCGTCGAACTGCGCCCCGCCGCGCTGGAGGAGGACGGCCTGAGCGCCACCCTCGCCTCCCAGGTGCAGGTCCTCGACCGCGCCCACACCGCCGACATCGCCTACGCCGCCGACGGCGTCCGCGCCCTCCCGCAGGCCCAGGAGGCCGCGCTGCTGCGGGTCGCCCAGGAGGCCCTGCACAACGCCCTGCGCCACTCCGGGGCCCGCCGAGTCACGGTCACCCTGGCCGGCACGCCCGGCCGCGGCGCCGTGCTCCGGGTCAGCGACAACGGCCGGGGCTTCGACCCCGAGTCGGTCCGCCGGGCCGGCCGCCACCTCGGACTCGCCTCGATGCGCGACCGTGCCGCCGCCGTCGGCGGCCGGCTCGACCTGGAGTCCGCCCCCGGCAAGGGCACGGTCGTCGAGATGGAGGTCCCCGGTGCCTGACACCCTGCCCGCGATCCGCGTCCTGCTGGTCGACGACCACCAGGTGGTCCGCCGGGGCCTGCGCACCTTCCTGGAGGTGCAGGACGACATCGAGGTGGTCGGCGAGGCAGCCGACGGGGCCGAGGGCGTCGACCGGGCCCGCGCCCTCGACCCCGACGTCGTGCTGATGGACCTCAAGATGCCCGGCGTCGACGGCATCGAGGCGCTGCGCACCCTCAAGGAGGAGGGCAGCCGGGCCCGGATCCTCATCGTCACCAGCTTCACCGAGCACCGCACCATGGTCCCCGCGCTGCGGGCCGGCGCCGCCGGCTACGTCTACAAGGACGTCGACCCAGAGGCGCTGGCCGGCGCGATCCGCTCGGTCCACGCCGGCCACGTGCTGCTCCAGCCGGAACTCGCCGAGGCCCTGCTCGCCGACGACGGCCCGCGCGCACCGCAGGGCCGCGGCGGCACCCTCACCGAGCGCGAGCGCGAGGTGCTCGGCCACATCTCCGACGGCCGCTCCAACCGGGAGATCGCGCGCAGCCTCCACCTCTCCGAGAAGACGGTGAAGACGCACGTCTCCAACATCCTCATGAAGCTCGACCTCGCCGACCGCACCCAGGCCGCGCTCTGGGCCGTCCGGCACGGCGAGACCCGCTAGCACGGCGAGACCCGCCGGGGAGGGTCCCGCGGGACACTCCCCGGTCCGCCGGCCGGGAGCGGCAGGTCAGTGCTGCTCCCGCTCGTCCACCAGCGCGTTGTACGCCGCCACCTGGGCCCGGCGGGCCGTGCGCCACAGCGGCGCCAGCACCGCCTGCCGGGCCGCGATCTCCGAGGCGCTCACCGCCGCGCCGTGACTGCCCGAGGCGATCGTCAGCAGCGCCGCCACCTGGCGCGCCGACTCCAGCACCCGCACCGCACGCGGGGGGTACCCCGGCGCGAGCAGCTCGCTGTGCCCGCGCCGCCGGAACGCCTCCAGCGCCCGCAGCGCCTCCGGCCCGGCCCCGGCCACGTCCAGCCGGGTCAGCAGCACGGTCGCCCGGCGCAGCCCGTCCGTGAGCTCGAACTCGGCCTCGTGCAGCGACGGCACGTCGGCCGGCGGGGCGTCGTTCACCTCGGAACAGCGCCACAGCACGGTCGCCGAACGGTCCCCGGGCGGCCCGAACACCTCCACCTCGGGCACCAGCCCCAGCGGCGCCCCGACCGCCAGCACGGCCTCGCCGGACACCATCGCGCGGTCGTTGAACGGCGCCGGGCCGGTCAGCCCCAGCGGGTGCCCGGCCGACGGCAGCGCCAGCCGCAGGCCCCGCACACCCAGCACCCGCAGCCGGCCCAGTGCCCAGGTGAGCCCGTGCCGGTCGTCCGGTCCGTCACCGGGCAGACCGGTCACCCGGTGGCTGTCGTCGGCCCCCAGCACCGCCGCGGCGGCGTCGTCCGGCGGCACCAGACCGGCCAGCAGGGCGTTGCCCCAGGCGGCCAGCCGCCCCGAACGGGGCTCTTCGTACGGATTGTCGGCAGGAGAGGCGAGCATCCGGCCAGCCTACGGAATCGGCGGCCACCCGCGTGGCGTAGGTTTGCCCATGCGTGCGGCGCCCGCCTCCGTGCCCACCGGCCGCCGGAGTGGGCCGCCCGCCCGCACCGACGGCCGTATATCTGTTTTTGGGGAAGGCGTAGGCATGAGCGACGTGCTGGAGCTGGTGGACGTAACCGTGGTCCGGGAGGGGCGCGCGCTGGTCGACCAGGTCTCGTGGTCCATCTCCGAGGGTGAGCGCTGGGTCATCCTCGGCCCGAACGGCGCCGGCAAGACCACCCTGCTGCAGATCGCCTCCTCGTACCTCTTCCCGACCGCCGGCAAGGTCACCGTCCTCGGCGAGAAGCTCGGCGAGGTCGACGTCTTCGAGCTGCGCTCCCGGATCGGCCTGGCCGGCGCCGCCATGTTCGACAAGCTGCCCGCCGAGCAGACCGTCCTGCAGACGGTGCTCACCGCCGCGTACGGCATGACCGTCACCTGGCAGGAGACCTACGAGCAGAACGACGAGTCCCGCGCGCTCGCCCTGCTCGACCGCCTCGGCATGGCCGGCCTCACCGACCGCCGCTTCGGCACCCTCTCCGAGGGCGAGCGCAAGCGCACCCTGATCGCCCGCGCCCTGATGACCGACCCCGAGCTGCTGCTGCTCGACGAGCCCGCCGCCGGCCTCGACCTCGGCGGCCGCGAGGACCTCATCCGCCGCCTCGGCGCGCTGGCCCAGGACGAGTTCGCACCGGCCATGGCGATGGTCACCCACCACGTCGAGGAGATCGCCCCCGGCTTCACCCACGTCCTGATGATCCGCCAGGGCAAGGTGCTCACCGCGGGCCCGATCGACACCGAACTGACGGCGCGCAACCTCTCCCGCTGCTTCGGCCTGCCGCTGACCCTGGAGCGCCACGGCGACCGCTGGTCCGCCCAGGGCCTGCCGCTCGGCTGAGCCCCCGTCGCCCCGCCGTCCGCCGCCCCCGGAGGCGGCCTGAACTCCGCTGAACTGGAACCGGTCGCACGTGCGACCGGTTTCCGCCCCTCCACCTGCGGGAACTGACCGCCTCGAAGGCCCTTCCCTCCCTAGGATGGACACGTGGACAGCTGGATCTGGTGGCTCCTGGTCACCGTCGGCCTCGGCATACCGTTGGTGATCACCACGATGCCGGAGTTCGCCATGTTCGCCGTCGGCGCGCTCGCCGCGGCCGGAGTGGCGGCCCTGGGGGCGGATCCGGTCTGGCAGGTCCTGACCTTCGTCGCGGCCTCGGTCGCGCAGCTGGTCGTCGTCCGCCCGATCGCCTACCGGGCACTGCGGAAGGGCCCGCAGATCAAGATGGGCATCGAGGCGCTCACGGGCGCCACCGCGGTCGTCGCGGAAAGGGTCGACGGGGAGGGCGGCCGGATCAAGCTCAACGGCGAGATCTGGTCCGCCCGCGCGCTCCACCCCGGCCAGGTGTACCAGCCGGGGGAGCAGGTCGACGTCGTCGAAATCCAGGGCGCGACCGCCCTGGTCGTCTAGGGGAGAGCTCCGTGGAACCCGTCCTTATCGTCCTGGTCGTCCTGGTCGTGGTGGCCTTCATCGCGCTGATCAAGACGATTCAGGTCATCCCGCAGGCCAGCGCCGCGATCGTGGAGCGCTTCGGCCGCTACACCCGGACGCTCAACGCAGGACTGAACATCGTCGTGCCGTTCATCGACCGCGTCCGCAACCGGATCGACCTGCGCGAGCAGGTCGTGCCGTTCCCGCCGCAGCCGGTGATCACCCAGGACAACCTGGTGGTCAACATCGACACGGTGATCTACTACCAGGTCACCGACCCGCGGGCGGCCACCTACGAGGTCGCCAGCTACATCCAGGCCATCGAGCAGCTCACCGTCACCACGCTGCGCAACATCATCGGCTCGATGGACCTCGAATCCACCCTCACCTCGCGCGAGGTCATCAACGCCGGCCTGCGCGGCGTGCTCGACGAGGCCACCGGCAAGTGGGGCATCCGGGTCAACCGCGTGGAGCTCAAGGCCATCGAGCCGCCGACCTCCATCCAGGACTCGATGGAGAAGCAGATGCGCGCCGAGCGCGACAAGCGCGCCGCGATCCTCACCGCCGAGGGCAACCGGCAGTCGCAGATCCTGCGCGCCGAGGGCGAGAAGCAGGCCGAGGTCCTCAAGGCCGAGGGCGAGGCCCAGGCGGCCGTGCTGCGCGCCGACGGTGAGGCCGCCGCCATCCGGACCGTCTTCGAGGCGATCCACGACGGCGACGCCGACCAGAAGCTGCTCGCCTACCAGTACCTGCAGACCCTGCCCGAACTGGCCAAGGGCGACGCCAACAAGCTCTGGATCATCCCGAGCGAGGTCGGCGACGCGCTCAAGGGCCTCGGCGGCGCGTTCACCGGCCTGACCGGCAACGGCGGCGGTGCCAACGGCGGCGCGGTGGCCGCCCCCAGCGCCGCCCCGGCCGCCCCGCCGGCCTCGACCCAGGTCCCGATCGACCCGGCCGCCGGCCCGCGCCCGCTGGACACCGACACCAAGGGGTCCGCGCGGCCCCGGATCGACCCGCTCCGCGAGTACCGCAAGATCGACCCGGAGTGACCGGACGGCCCGCCGGGGCCGACCGCCGCCCGCGACAGGGCCCGCCTCCCGTACCGCACGGGGGCGGGCCCTCGCGGTTCCCGGCCCGGCCGCGCGGAGCCGCCCCGACTGTGGCGTACGTCCCGAATCCCGGGCGCCTCTGGAACCTCCGGCCGCCCGTCCGGCATGATCACCGCGACAGGACCCCCACCGGAGGTGGCTCATGACAGTCTGGGAGGCGATCGCCGTCCTGGTGGCAGGCGTCGGCGCCGGGATGATCAATGTGATCGTCGGCTCCGGCACCCTCATCACCTTCCCCGTCCTGCTCGCCGTGGGACTCCCGCCGGTCACCGCCAACGTCTCCAACTCCTTCGGCCTGGTGCCCGGTTCGCTCAGCGGCGTGATCGGCTACCGCCGCGAACTGGCCGGCCAGGGCGCCCGGCTGCTCCGCTTCGGCACCGCCTCGCTGCTCGGCGGCGTCCTCGGCGCCTACCTGCTGATCCGGCTGCCCAGCGCCGCCTTCGACGCGATCGTCCCGGTGCTGATCCTGCTCGCCCTCGTCCTGGTGGTCCTGCAGCCCCGGGTCGCCAGGGCCGTCGCCGCCCGCCGCCGCCCCGACGGCGACCCGCACGGCGGCCCGCTGCTGCTCGCCGGCATCTTCCTCACCGGCGTCTACGGCGGTTACTTCGGCGCCGCCCAGGGCGTGCTGCTGCTGGCCCTGATGGGCATGCTGCTCCAGGAGGACCTCCAGCGGATCAACGGCGTGAAGAACGCCCTCGCGATGATCGTCAACGGTGTCGCCGCGCTGTTCTTCCTCTTCACCTCGACCGTCGACTGGGCCGCCGCGGGACTGATCGCCGTCGGCTCGCTGATCGGGGGACTGGCCGGGGCCAGGGTCGGCCGCAGGCTCCCGCCCCAGGCGCTGCGGGCCGTCATCGTCGTCGTGGGTCTGGTCGCCGTCGTCAAACTGCTCGCCACCTGACCCGCGTTCCGGAAGGCTCCGTCCGATCCCGCCGGAAGGACGTCCCGCGGGCCCGGATCCGGGCCCGGTCCGGGTCGGCGCGAGGTGTCGCCGGTCCCGGGCGGCCCGGCCCCGGTATGTTCCTGTGCGTGCGCGTTCCGCGCGCCGAGCACCGGGGGACGAGCGGCGCCGGCCCCGACCGCGGCGGCCGGCCCGCCACCCGCCCACCGGCTCGGAAGCCGACCACCGACCGCCGCAGGAGTGGACCGATGAGCCGTGCACGGCTGACCGAGGACGAGATCACCGCCGGCCTGACCGGCCTGCCGCACTGGACGCGCGAGGGCGACGGCATCGCCCGGACCGCCGACGCCCCCGACTTCCCGGCCGGGATCCGGGTCGTCACGGCCGTCGCCGCGGCAGCCGAGGAGATGGACCACCACCCCGACATCGACATCCGCTGGCGCACCCTGCGTTTCGTCCTCTCCACCCACAGCGCCGGCGGCCTGACCGCGCTCGACCTCCGCCTCGCGGCCCGGATCGACGCGGCCCTGGCCGCCGAGTCCGCCGGGTAACGCCGGCCGGCGCCCGACGGGCGGCCCCGGAGCGGACGGTTCCGGGGCGCTCCGGGCCGCTCGGGGACGCGTGAGATGCTGGCTGCCGCAGTTCGGGCGGTCGCGGGACGGGAGGGACGGAACGGATGACTCAGGATCCCCTCGGCGACGGCCACGCGCAGCAGTGGTACCCGCAGCCGGCACCTCGGGAGTGGCCGCAGGAATGGCCCCGGGAGGGCCAGGACCAGGAGTGGTCCGCGTCCCGGGCGCCCTGGCCGGGGGAGCAGGTCGCCTTCCTCCCGTACGACCCGTACGGGCAGGTCCAGCCGCAGCCGCAGCCCTACGCCCCGGAGGGGTACCCCGCCGGGAACGCCGGGGAGGAGCAGTACGCGCCGTACGTCGTGGTCCCGCAGCAGCCGGGCGAGCAGCTGTACGCGCCCGCCGGCGCCGAGTACACCCCCGACGGCTATGTGCACTTGGAGCCGGAGCCGGAGCCGTCGCCCTCGCCGGAGCCCGCTCCCCAGCCGTCGTCCGGTGCCGGTGCCGCGCCGTCGCGGCGGGCCGGCCGCTCCGGGCGGGCCGACCGGGCCTCCGGCCCCCGGGCGAAGGCCGGTGCCGCCGCGGACGCCGTCGCCGCCGCCGGGCACACGCCGGGCCGCCGCGCCCTGCTGGTGCGCAGCGGAGCGGGCCTCGCCGCGCTGGGCGTCCTGATCGCGGCCGCGCTGGTGGTCGGCGCGGAGGACGGCGGCAGCGCCTCCGCCGACGACGCCGACGATGGAGACCCGGGCTTCACGGTCGCCCACACCCGGACGTGGGCCGCCGCGGCCGACACCGCCACGCCCGGCGGTGACGACACCCTCGTCGGCAGCTGGCTGCTCGACGGCGCCGTGGTGCGCGCCGACGCCACCGGCGTGCGCGCCTACGACCTGGCGGACGGCCGCCCGGCCTGGACGGTGGCACCGCCCGCCGCCGGAGCCGTCCCCTGCGGGCTCTCGCCGACCGTCGGCCGCTCCGGCCTCGGCGCCGTGCTGTTCCGGCCCCGGGCCGACCCGAAGAGCCCCTGCGCCCTGGTCACCGCCGTCGACACCAAGGACGGCCGGGCCGTGTGGACCAAACAGCTCTCCGACACCAAGGGCGGCTACGGCGCACGCGTCGGCGTCACCGACGACCAGGTGATCGCGGTCGGCGACAGCCGTGCCGTCGCCTGGCAGTCCGCCGACGGCGCGGACGTCTGGCAGTACACCGGGCAGGGGAAGTTCTGCACCCTCTCCGGCGGCGTCTCCGACGGGACCGTCCTGGTCGCCAGCACCTGCGCCGACTCCACCCCCGTCGACCAGGCCGTCGCGCTGAACACCGCCGACGGCAAGGTCTCCTGGTGGCGCGGCCTGAACAACCGGCCGAGGACCGCGACCGTGCTCTCCGCCGATCCGCCGGTGGTCCTCACCACCGGGGAGAAGCCCGAGGACGACCGGGTGTTCGCCTGGGGCCGGACCGGTGATCCCGCCGCCGAGATACCCGTCACCGGAGCCGACGGCCGGCTGGACGTCGGCCACGGAACGTTCTCGGCCAATCCCGGAGTCTTCTTCCAGGACCGCACGATGGTCACCACGACGGTCCCGGCCGACCCGGCGAACGGCGCCGGACAGGTCTCGGTGGCCGCCTACGACCTCGACACCGGCAAGCAGCGCTGGCGGACGGCCGCCCGGGCGAAGGGCGCCGTCCGGGCCGTCGGCACGGACGGCGCAGCGCTGGTCCTCGCCGTCGACGAGCGCCTCGACCAGCCGGCCCACCTCAGCCGCTTCGCCCTGGACGGCGGCCGGGAGACGGTCGGCGGCAACTTCCCCGCCGGCACCGGCTCGCTGCTGGTCTCCGGCCGCGTCCTGATCGGCGGCGGCCGGGTCGTCGCCGTCCCCGAGCACGCGACCAACTTCGGCACGGCGACGGGTTTCCGCGCGAAGGAGTGAGCCCGGCAGGGCCGGGAACCGACCTCCCCCCGTCGGTTCCCGGCCCTGTTTCCCCCTGGATCCCCCCGGTTCACGGTCCTCCGCCGCCGGGAAGGGGCGGCGGAGGATCAGGCGGCGGACGGCGCGGGGGCGCCGAGCGCCTGGGCCGGCAGCCAGTCGGCCAGCTCCCGGACGTCCGAACCGCGCAGCCCCAGCGCCATCATCAGCGTGGCCTGCGGAGTCGGCACGAACGGCTTGCGGAGCAGCTTCATCCCCGCCTGCTCGGGCGTCCGGTCGGCCTTGCGCTGGTTGTCCTCGGAGCAGGCGGCCACCGTGTTCAGCCAGGTGTCGCCGCCACCGCGGGACCGGGGCTGCACGTGGTCCACCGTGGTGGCCCGCCGCCCGCAGTAGGCGCACAGGTGCTGGTCCCGGACGAGCACCCCGCGGCGCGACCACGGAGCCTGTTGTCGGAAGGGCACCCGGACGTACCGCTGGAGTCTGATCACCCGCGGAACCGGTACCGTCACCCCGGTCCCGCGCATGGTGCGCAGCGGATGCGCCTGTTCCACCACGGCCTTGTCCTGGAGTACCAGGACCACGGCGCGCTGGAGGGACACCGTCGTCAGCGGCTCGTAGCTTGCGTTCAGAACCAGCGTGCTGCGCACCTCGGCCACCCTTCCAACGGGCGTGCCACGGCGGCACGACCGTCACTGCACACGTCACTGCCGCCGTGCGGCGGTGGGACCACTCTGAAGGGGCCCACCGCCGTCGAACAACGGAATTTCCGGTGTCGGGAAGGGGCATGCGCACGTCGGGACCCGGCCGGCGCGGCGCGTCCATGCCAGTCCGGCAGAAAGTCGCTGGCCCGGACCGCGTAGGCTCTACAACGCTGGAGCCGTCCCGCTCCGGGGCCCGACCGGACCGGGCCCGCACCGGGCGGGCGCCCGACCGAAGGAGAAGCGTGACCGTGACGGACATCGTCGACGAGCTGCGGTGGCGTGGGCTGATCGCCCTGTCCACCGACGAGGACGCACTGCGCAAGGCGTTCGCGGACGGCCCGGTCACGTTCTATTGCGGCTTCGACCCGACGGCCCCGAGCCTGCACCTCGGCAACCTGGTGCAGATCCTCACCATGCGCCGGATCCAGCAGGCGGGGAACCTCCCGCTCGGTCTGGTCGGCGGTGCCACCGGCCTGATCGGCGACCCGAAGCCCACCGCCGAGCGCGTGCTCAACGACCCCGAGACGGTGGCCGGCTGGGTGGAGCGCCTGCGTGGCCAGATCTCGCGCTTCCTCGACTTCGAGGGTCCCTACGCGGCGCGCATGGTCAACAACCTGGACTGGACCTCCGGGATGTCCGCGATCAGCCTGCTGCGCGACGTCGGCAAGTACTTCCGGGTCAACAACATGATCGCCAAGGAGGCCGTCGCCAGGCGGCTCAACTCCGACGCGGGGATCAGTTACACCGAGTTCAGCTACCAGATCCTCCAGGGCATGGACTACCTGGAGCTGAACCGCCGCTACGGCTGCACCCTCCAGACCGGCGGCAGCGACCAGTGGGGCAACCTCACCGCCGGCACGGACCTCATCCGCAAGGCGGACGCCAAGTCGGTGCACGCGCTGGCCACCCCGCTCATCGTCAAGGCCGACGGCACCAAGTTCGGCAAGACGGAGTCCGGCACGGTCTGGCTCGACCCCGAGCTGACCACCCCGTACGCCTTCTACCAGTTCTGGCTGAACGCCGACGACCGGGACGTCCCCAACTTCCTGCGGATCTTCAGTTTCCGCTCGAAGGAGGAGATCGAGGAGCTGGAGCGCGAGACCACCGAGCGCCCCGCGGCCCGGCTCGCCCAGCGTGCCCTCGCCGAGGAGCTGACCACGCTGGTGCACGGCGCGGACCAGTACGAGCGTGCGGTCGCCGCCTCCAAGGCGCTGTTCGGCCAGGGCGACCTCGCCGACCTGGAGGCCCCGACCCTGACCGCCGCGCTCGCCGAGGTTCCGAAGGCCGCGATCACCGAGCTCCAGTCGATCGTCGACCTGCTGGTCGCCGTCGGTCTCTCCCCGAGCCGCTCGGCCGCCCGCCGGACGATCAAGGAGGGCGGTGCCTACCTCAACAACGTCAAGGTGACGGACGAGGAGGCGGTGCCGGCCGAGGCCGATCTCCTGCACGGTCGCTGGCTGGTCCTGCGCCGCGGCAAGCGGAACCTGGCCGCGGCCGAGCTGGCCGAGTGACCACTGCGGCCGGAGTGGCCGAAGTGGCCGGAAGTGCCAATTGACTGAAATGCGATGCCGCTGACCTGCGGCTTCGACCCTCAGGGGCGGGATCCAGCCGGATCCCGCCCCTGATGTTTGACGATGTCCTCCAGGTGGCCTAGTGTTGAACGAGTCGCTGAAGCGGCCACCCCACTCAGCGCGTCTCGTCCAGAGCATGAATTTCGATTGACTCTCGGAATGCGCTAACGTGGACGGCGTCGCAGAAAGTGGCCCCGACCAGTTCGGGAAATCGGATGAATGAAACTCCGGAAAACGGAGCGGAAAACGTCTGGTAAGCTGGAAACACGAAAGAACGAAGCGCCCGGAGGGTCGGTGTGAAAGCCGCCTGAAGGAAGTGTCCGTTCCTTGAGAACTCAACAGCGTGCCAAAAGTCAACGCCAGATATGTTGACATCCCCGGCCTCGG